>DASRBR010000498.1:0-3838 GCA_035653495.1 Verrucomicrobiia bacterium | reverse complement strand
GACTTCGGCATCTTCATCAAACATCTGGTCTTGATACGGCGCAGTGCCCCAGGTGGTTTTGATGCCCTTGGTCGCAAGCAAATCTTTTACGCCATACGGAATCCCATGAAGCGGCCCGCGATAATGGCCCGCGGCGATTTCGCGGTCGGCGCGCCGCGCTTCCTCCAACGCGCGGTCTTCGGTCAACGTGACGACGCATTTGAGTTGCGGCCCGTATTTTTTAAGCCGGTCGAGGCAGAAACGCGTGAGTTGTTCCGAGGTGAGCTTGCGCGACTTGATCAGCGCCGAAAGCTGGCCGATGGAATAGAACGCGAGGTCGTCGGGATTTGCAGGCATCTGGACCTTGCCTGGCGAACTCATCCGGAATTTCTTGCGCACCGTTTCCCATTTCATGCCGACGGGAATGGGATTGAACAACATCGCCGAAGGCACGCTGTTGGGCAACGGCACCGTGCGGATGGTCTGGTAATCCTTGACGTCGCTGTTGAGACCGCGAAGCATTTGGTTGATCTGGGCGTCGGAAAAATCGAGGCCCGAAATTTTTTCCGCTTCGATGACGGTTTCGCGCGTGATGGAGTTGGTTTTGGCAGGCATGTTGGTGGTGGTTTGCGCGTTGGTTTCGGCGGCGCAAACGAAGAAAGAAATAAAAACAATTGAAAGGAAATTCAAGACGCGCATGGCGGATATTGGCGCAAATACAGGCCGAAGAAGCAATGACATTTGAACTGACCGTGATGCGTGCTGCGTGTTATGAATTCAGACGCGGGTGGGGCGAGCGTACGCGCGAGCCGTCAAAGTGGAAAGCGCACTAGATCTTCTTGCCGCGCCAAGGCTGGATTAGTCCATTCAGACCGATCTGCGCGTCGTTAAAGTTCCATGGTTAGTATTCGTCACGAATTTGCGCTGTCCCGGCAATGATCCTAAATCGCAAGCCCAAATACCAAGGAACAACGATCGTCCAGCCAAAGACTAAAAAGAACAACAGGAAAAGAGATGATTTCCCGGGCAATCCAGTGTAATAACGCCAAATTCTATGGCGCTTGTGATCAATGACAATCCAAGCAAATGTGAAGCAAAGGAATGACACAAATCCCACACGGCCCCAAATAGGGCCTAATAGAAAAACGGAGGCCCATCCTGCGAAAAAAGTTGCCGCGATTGTTGATAGAATCGCAGCAACATAGCAAAAAAATGAGATGCAGA
The DNA here is from genome assembly GCA_035653495.1 of Verrucomicrobiia bacterium. GTDB lineage: Bacteria > Verrucomicrobiota > Verrucomicrobiia > Limisphaerales > Pedosphaeraceae > DATAUW01. The sequence goes on along the minus strand of DASRBR010000498.1, from coordinate 2,635 downwards.
ATCTTCGCATCATGACATTCTTTTTTAGCATTTGTTCTATTGAATTGCAATGATATTGACGGCAAGAAAGTAATCGTTTTCTGACCAGTTTATGATGACTTCAACCAAAACACGCTGCCCCTGGCCGAGCAACGAACTTTCCATCCGTTATCACGACGAGGAATGGGGTGTGCCGGTGCATGATGATCGCACCTGGTTTGAGTTTCTCATTTTGGAAGGCGCGCAGGCGGGTTTGAGCTGGGACACAATTCTAAAAAAGCGCGAGCGTTATCGCGAAGTGTTCGACAATTTCGACCCGGCGAAAGTGGCGCGGTATGATAAGCGCAAGGTCGCGCAATTGCTCGCCGATGCGGGCATCATTCGCAACCGGCTGAAGATTGCCGCGGCCATCCAGAACGCGAAGGCATTTCTCGCCGTGCAAAAGGAGTTCGGCAGTTTCGACGCGTACATCTGGCGCTTCACCGGCAGCAAACCGATCGTCAATCGCCGCCGTTCAATGAAGGAAGTCCCGGCGCGCACAGCGGAATCCGACGCCATGAGCAAGGACCTGCTCAAGCGCGGATTCAAGTTTGTGGGCTCGACCATTTGTTACGCGATGATGCAGGCGACCGGCATGGTGAATGATCATTGCCTGGATTGTTTTCGATACAAGGAAGTTTAGAGAGAATGAACAGGAAATCTTTAGACAGAATGAACAGAATGTTCGGAATGAAAAAATCAGGGACAGGAATTTATTTGAAAATTTTGGGTAGCGTTTGAATTCATTTGGCTTGGGTTCCAATCCAAATCCTCAAAACATCAGGGTTCTTGCCCTTCGTATGCTCAACTTCGGCGAAATAGCCAACAATGAACCAAGGATTGTCTTTTGGGCGAGGCCAACTGCTTCGGCGTTCTCCTTCGTCAATTTCAAACATGTGCTCGCCTTCGTAGGGCAGAAAGTAAACTCTGGTGATTTGCCCCTTTGAAACTTCCCTTTGCGCTATTTCGCGCTTCGAATCATACGCGAGAACCATTTCGTTTTTCAGCTCTCCTTCATTCATTGCACGTTTCTTTTACTCAGGGATCCGGTCCTTGTCCAAAACCAAACATAGCAGATTCAAGTTCGATGCGATCTTTGCGCAATGGATAATGAGCACCATGTGCAATCAACAAAGACTTTAGACCGAGAGTTTTGCCATTCCGGCTTTTTTGCGCGCCCTCCAGGCAGAAGCGGCCATTCGTTGTGGCACACGCCATTTTTCGATTTCGTCCATCGTACCGGGACGGAGCTCAAGATAGCGCTTCAAATAAGTTGCATGAAGCAGGCTGCGCGAAACCTTCATCAGCATTTGGATATGAAGCGGTGTTCCTTCGGGCAGTTTCGCGCTTTCAATCAAAACAGAAGTTCTTGCGACATCGGCCAGCGGATGGCCCCGGGTCGCTCCGCCCCAATCAATGATCACCGGGCCGCGAGCGCCAAAAAGAACATTTGCCGGATGAAAATCGCCATGACACAGCGCCGTACCTTTTGGCAATTCTGCAGCGATGCGTCTGGCAACCGCCTTTTGCGCCGGCGTGAAGTCCTCCGCATCCTCAATGTAGCGTTCGATCTTGTCGCGTTGCGCCGGCAAAGTCGGCGGAGCCGTTTGAGAATGGATGCGCGCGTGCAATTCGGCAAGTTGCCGTGCGCCTGCAAACAGCATCGTCGGCTTGCGCTCTGCTTGCTTGAGCATCGAAACGCCTTCCACTCGTTCGAAAACGATGCCGTGACGTCCGGCTATCTTGATCATTTCATACACGGCAGGCGCGGGTATTCCGGTGATCGCTTGCGCGATCGCGAATTCGCGATGAATGGCTACTTCAGGCATCCAAGGGAAAAAAAGTTTGAGTACACGCCCGTTGCCCCAGCTAAAGACCTCCGCTGTGAGACCGCTGGCCAGCATTTTATCACTAGCAATCTGGCTTTCGTTGGCGGCGCCAGTGGAAGAATTGCTGAATGAACATGTTTCTTGCACGTTACGGTTTCCCGCTCACATCGAGGCAGACGAGGTCGCCCTTGGAATTGCGGCAATAAATGCGGCCGTTGGCCAGCACGGGCGTGGTCCAGCATTTGCCGCCGATGACTTGCGCGTGTGAAATCGGTTTAAACCCGGCAGGCGTCGGGTCAATCACATACAGTTCACCCTTGTCGCTCAAGCCGATGATTTTTCCATCGGCGATGATGAGCGAGCCCTTGCCAAACTTCGGCTCGGACCATTTGGTTTCGCCGGTGTCCCACGCGACGCATTTGAGCGCGTATTGCGTGTTCGAAACATCATCCGGGCCGTAAAGATAACCTTTCCAAAGCACGGAGCTGTTGATGTGATTGCGAAATTCCTTGTTCGCCCAGACGAAGGAAGGTTTGTCGCGCTTGATTTTCAACATCACGGAGCCGTGCTGGTAACCGGACGAGACAAATATGTTGTCGCCCGAGACGACGGGGTCGGCGGCATTGAGGTCGTATGAAGTTTTCCACGGATATTCCCAGACGGATTTGCCATCGGCAAGATTCACGCATTCGACGGTTTCACCCGCCGCCAAAATAATCAAATGCTCGTCCCCGGATTGGAATGGCACCGGCGTGGCATAACCCGAAGCGTCCTTGCCCGAATGCCAG
>DASRBR010000497.1:0-3361 GCA_035653495.1 Verrucomicrobiia bacterium | reverse complement strand
CGCAATCCAAAACGGCAGGCGTTTTCCAGGCGGAAAAGGATTATGGACGATTGGTAAAAGCGGCGTTGCCGGTTTTGAAACCGGGCGGTGTTTTGTTTGCATCAACGAACGCGGCGCGATTGGAGCCGGAAGAATTTCTTGAGATGGTGACGGCCAGCATTCGCATCGAAGGAAGGAAGATTTTCGAGCAGCATTATGTGCCGCAGCCGCCGGATTTTCCGGTCCATCGCGACGAGCCGGCTTATTTAAAAACGGTTTGGCTGCGAATCACTTGAACGCCAACCAGTGTTACTTTTTTCCACTGTTGCCCATGGTTTGCGAGATGAGGCTTGGTCCGGAAGGTTTTCGCGAACGGCGAACCATGACGATGATGAGAACAATGGCGAGCAGCAACAAGGCGAGCCCGGCGATCAAAAAACTTTTTGGGCGGCCTGCGACTTCGGGTGAAACAAAGGCATAAGCACGCGAAGCAAGTGAATTGGTTGCGGGTGCTGCGGGCGCGGGTTGCGCGGCCGGTTTGGATTGCACAATCGGCGCGGCGGCTTTTGGTGCTTCAACTGCAGGCGCTGAAACGGGTTTGGCTGGCGCGGACGCAGTGCTTGGTGAGTTTGAGGAAGGAATGTGCGCCGGAAGCAAAGCTTGTTGCGAACCTCTTGTCACCGCCGAGCGCAGATTACTATTTGCGACTGGCGGCGGAGGCAAAATCGTTGGCCGCTTGACTGGCGCCACGAGTGTGGGAGGCGCCTGCGTTGTTGGTGCAGGAGAGGCAGCAACGTTGGATGGCTGGGCGTTTGGAGGAGTTACCTTTGCTTGCAACGGAGTTGCTGGCGGATTGCGCTGAGCTGCCATTGGCTCCGGCAACGGTGTTGGCTCGGATGCAACCACAGGCGCACCGAATTGTGGCCTTAACACAAGCGGCGGCATTGCGGATGGCAAAGGCATTTGTTTGGCAGAAGCAGGAGCAGCAGGTGACGTCGGACTCGGGGGCGGGTTTGACGGCACCTGTGGAGATTGAACTGGATTTTGGGTGACAGGCGGAGGAACACGCGCGGAAACAACAGGGTGATCAGACGTGGTTGCAGGAGATGGAGACGCATTGGCAATTGGAGATTGTTGCACAGGAGACTCTGGTGTCGTTTGCGCCGCAAAAACCGGGGCTGCGCGAATGGGAATCGGAATTTCCGGAACGACGACAGGCCATGGCGGGGCGTTCACTGTGAAATGAACGATTTTGCCGGCTCTGGCTTGCAAGACGGTGATGACCGGCTTGGGGTCGTGTTTCATGTCCGCAAGGGCCTGCTTGTAGAGCGCGTTGATCTCTTTGTCGAAGGGGGTTCCAGACATTTTCCCATGCCCACTCGAAATGATGAATACTGTGATGATGTCGGACGCTTGAATGACCTCTCGCATATCGGCCAACGCGTTCTCCAGTCGGCTGGCCTTGGCATAACGCTGCTGCTGCAGAAAAGTCAGCGTGCGTTGGATGACCTGCTCGTGGTTCTCCGCAGTCCAGGTTTGCGCCGGGAGATCAGAGTAAACATCTTGGTTGAATGTCCAAAGCCCGACCGAATCGCCCGCATGCATCTGGCCGCTCGCCGAAGTGGAAAGCAGTTCATAAACAACCTTCAACTCATCCTGCTGGAGGCCTTTCATCGCGCTGGAAGTATCAACGATGAAAAGGAAACGATTGGAGATAGGCGGAGGCTCGGACGTTTTCGGCTGTGCGAAAAGTTGCCGCGCAGACAAATTTACGAAAAGCACAACCGGCAACAGTGCGGAAAGAAAAAACTGCGGAAAAAATCGGCCCTGCTTGGGGAAAAGCTTTTCGGTCTGCGGATTCAAGTTCAAGCGCATGCAATATTTTTGCCTCAGGATCGAGGCACATTTCGCCCTATCCTGTTATCCCACTTGGGGAGGATGCAAGGATACTCCAAGGCGAGATGGTCGGCAATTGCAGATTTGAGGGTCACTTCGGACGGCGAAAACGGGCGCGCTCGTCACGATTATGAGTTTTGATGTCATCTTTCAATTCGGCGAGTGCGGTTTCAACGCTTTGGATGAAATTGAAGCAGCTCGAAGCCAATCCGCCCATGGCCATCACCGTGTCGCGCTCCGCAAAGTCATCCGTCACCGCGAGCACTTCTCCATAAGAGCTGAGACGATGCGTGACGCGTTCGATGATCTGGTCCGCAGTCTGGTCGGCCCGCGAGTAAAGGATCTCGACTTCCGGCGTGGATTCAACAGTGGACAAACGGATGTCATTATTTGCGCCGTCGAAGACGATTGTGATCGGCGTGCCCACAGCATCGCGATAAAGCGTGAGCTTGCGAACGAGTTCGTCGCGGGCAGTGGCGGAATGGCGCGGCTTGCCGGGAGCGATTTCCGGCCAGCCATGCAACAGGCTGTAGCCATCAACCAGAATGCGCACCAAAGCCATGACTCAAGGTTAATTAAAAAGGCAAAATGTAAAATCAAAAACGCCTTGTGGGTTGCTTGGTCCTCGACGAAAATATTTGCCAAATTTCATGAAAACCAAAGAACCGATTCCCGTGACCGTGCTGACAGGCTATTTGGGCGCGGGCAAGACGACGCTGCTCAATCATCTGCTCGGCCAAAATCACGGTTACAAATGCGCCATCATCATCAACGAATTCGGTGCGGTGAGCATTGACAACCAACTCGTGGTTGGCGCAGACGAGGAGATTTTGGAATTGAACAACGGCTGCCTTTGTTGCCGCGTGCGAGGTGATCTCATTCGCAGTCTCAACGATTTGATCAACCGCAAAAAGCGTTTCGACTACGTCATCATCGAGACGACTGGCCTCGCCGATCCGAGCCCGGTCGCGCACACGTTCATGGCGTCCGAACTGGCCCAAAGCTTACGGTTGGACGGCATCGTGACGGTTGTGGATGCGCGGCATTTGGAAAAGGAATTGAACGACGGCCCGGAGCCACGCGCACAGATTGCGTTTGCGGACGTGATCTTGCTGAACAAAACCGACTTGGCTTCGACGGAAGAATTGGCGCGCATCGAAACGCGCATCCGAAGCATGAACCCGCTCGCACAGATACACCGCACGCAGAATTCGCAAATCGAACCCGGCAAAATCCTGAATGTAAAAGCGCGCGAACTCACGGCGGCCTTGCCGAATTTGGCCAAAGAAGAGCACGACCATGAACATGATCACGACCATGATCATGCCTGCGATGAGCATTGCAATCACGAGCATCATCACCATGAGCACGAGCATGAACACCATCATCATCACGATGAATCCGTACGGTCGTTTTACATTGAGGAGGAGCGACCGTTGGATTTGCAGAAGCTGGAAAAATGGCTGAGTGAATTGTTGAAATCACT
>DASRBR010000496.1:0-3566 GCA_035653495.1 Verrucomicrobiia bacterium | reverse complement strand
AGCAAAACATGGTCCACATGAACGGCGTGCGCGGCGCGTTGCTGACCATCTTGAAAAGCGGCTCTGCTTCGACGCTTGCCGTGGTGAAGGGCGTCAAGGAAGTCCTGCCTTCCGTTCTCAAGACATTGCCGCCGGAACTGCATGTGCAGGAATTTGCCGACCAATCCTTGTTCGTGCGCGCCGCAGTCAACGGCGTGATGAAGGAAGGGCTGGTCGCCGGCGCATTGACCGCGTTGATGATCTTGCTGTTCATCGGTTCGTGGCGCAGCACGTTCATTATCGCGGCGTCCATTCCGCTTTCGGTCATCAGTTCCATCCTCATCCTCAGCGCGATGGGGCAAACCATCAATTTGATGACGTTGGGCGGGCTGGCGCTCGCAGTGGGGATTTTGGTGGACGACGCCACGGTGGAGATTGAAAATGTCCATCGCCAGATGGCGCTTGGCAAGCCGCTCAAACAAGCGATCCTCGACGGCGCGCAGGAAATCGCCTTGCCGGCATTCGTCTCGACTCTGTGCATCTGCATCGTTTTCGTGCCGATGTTTTTCCTGACCGGTGTGGGGCGTTATCTTTTCGTGCCGCTGGCCGAAGCGGTGGTGTTCGCGATGCTCGCGAGTTACGTGTTGTCGCGCACGCTGATTCCCACACTCGTGATGTGGTTTTACCGCAATTTTTCCTACTACGAACATCACACGGCGCACGCCGGCCATCCGGAAGAAATCAGCGTCCCCGCGTGGCAAAGGCCTTTCGTCGCGATCCAGGATCGTTTCGAACGCGGCTACATAAAATTCCGCGATGGCTACGAGCGCCTGCTCGCGGCAGTCTTGGAACGGCGGGTTGCGTTTTCGCTTTTGTTTCTGGCTGGCTGCGTTGGGTCCGCGTTGCTGCTGCCGTTTTTGGGTCAGGACTTTTTCCCGAACGTTGACGCCGGCCAGATCCGGCTGCACCTCCGCGCGCACACGGGGATGCGCGTCGAGGAAACTGCGAGCGTCGTTGGTGAAATCGAAGATTTTATCCGACGCCAGATTCCCGCGGACGAACTGGACGGCATCCTCGACAACATCGGCATCCCGAACTCCAGCATCGCGCTCAGTTACAGCAACAACGGTCTCGTCGGCTCGAGCGATTCCGATATTTTGATTTCGCTCAAAGAAGGCCATCACCATCCGACTGAAGGTTACATTCGCAAATTGCGTCACGAACTGAACCACCGTTTTCCCGGCGTGATGTTTTATTTTCTGCCGGCGGACATCGTGAGCCAGACGCTGAGCTTCGGCATTCCCGCGCCGATCGACGTGCAGCTCACCGGTTGGGACCGCACCAAAAACCGCGCGATTGCCGCGAAATTGGCCGCAGAAATGCGGACCATTCCCGGCGCGGTGGACATCCACATCCAGCAACCCGGCGACTTGCCCAAGCTGCGTTTCGACATTGACCGCACCAAGGCGGCGGCGATCGGCCTTTCGGAACGCGACGTTGCCGACCAGGTCTTGTTGAGCGTGAGCGGGAGCGGACAAGTGTCGCCTTCATACTGGTTGAACACGGAATACGGCATTCAATATCTCATCAACGCGCGCGCGCCCGAACAGGTGCTCAACTCCATGGCGGTCCTCAACTCGTTGCCGGTCAGCGGCGGCGGAGCAGGGCAGGGGAACGGGCAAGTGCTGGCGAATGTCGCCAGTGTCACGCGCACCGCCGGTTCGCCGGTCTTCACGCATTACGATGCCATGCCGGTCATTGATATTTTTGGCGGCGTGAGCGGACGGGATTTGGGCAGCGTTTTGAGCGACCTGCAACCGAAATTGAAGGAAGTGGAAAAAAACTTGCCGCGCGGAACGCAACTTAGATTGCGCGGGGCGGCCCAGACGATGCATAGCAGTTTTGTCGGCCTGGGCATCGGATTGGTCGGGGCCATTATGCTCGTTTATTTTTTGCTCGTGGTGAATTTCCAAAGCTGGCTTGACCCGTTTATCATCATCACCGCGTTGCCGGGCGCATTGGCTGGCGTGGTTTGGGCCTTGTATCTTACCTTCACAACCTTGAGCGTTCCAGCATTGATGGGCGCAATCATGAGCCTCGGTGTGGCAACTTCCAACGCCGTGCTCGTGGTGACTTTTGCGCGGCTCAACATGCAAAACGGGATGCCTCCGCTGAAAGCCGCGTTGACTGCGGGCGCCGGCCGTTTGCGTCCGGTCTTGATGACCGCGCTGGCAATGGTAATCGGCATGTTGCCGCTGAGCCTTGGCCTCGGAGAAGGCGGCGAACAAAATGCCCCATTGGGCCGCGCGGTGATTGGCGGTTTGTTTGTGGCCACGATTGCCACGCTCTTTTTTGTGCCGGTGGTTTTCACCATCATGCATCGCAACAGCCCGGTCGGAGCGACTCCCGCATCCGACCTGGAGGAGAATCGTATTTCGACGGAGTCTTATGAATACCCTTGACAAGAAAACATCATCGCTAGCGCCGCTCGCGGGTCCCAAGGACGACCTGCCAAACGCGGTCACGAACACATCTCCGCCCCGGCTTGGCCGATGGCTGTTGCTGGTCATCGTGATAGTGCTCGCCGGATTGATTTTCGGCCTGGTGCCGCGTTTGATGCATCGCAGCGCGTTGGCGACGGAAACCTTGGACTTGTCCACGCCGACCGTGCAGGTCATCCATGCCGTGCCGGGCAAAGCCACGCCCAACCTGATTTTGCCCGCTGAAGTGCGGCCGTATGTCGATGCGCCGATATATGCGCGCGCCAGCGGCTTTGTGAAACGCTGGTATGTGGACATCGGCGGGCACGTCGAGGCCGGACAGTTGCTCGCGGACATTGACACGCCCGAATTGGACCAGCAATTGACCGGCGCAAAAGCTGAACTGGCGCAAGCCGAAGCCGCGGCGTCGCTTGCCAAAATCACCGCCGACCGCTGGGCCAGCCTGCTCAAGACCGCCAGCGTCAGCGAACAGGAAAACGCCGAGAAACAGGCCGACCTCAAGCTGAAACTTGCCGCCGTGGACACCGCCAACGCCAATGTGCATCGTCTGGAAGATTTGGAATCATTCACGCACGTCGTCGCTCCGTTCGCCGGCACGCTGACTTCGCGGTTGATTGACGTCGGCGATCTCATCACAACGGGCAAGGAGATGTTCCGGCTTTCGGACACCAGCAAATTGCGCGTGTTCGTGCGCGTGCCCCAGACGGCCACGCCCGGCATCACAACCGGCGTTGCCGCCGATCTCATGGTTCCCGAACTGCCGTCGAAAAAATTCTCGGCCAAAGTCGTGCGCACAGCGGGAGCGATCGACCCGAATTCCCGCACGTTGTTGACCGAGTTGGAAGTGAATAATCCCACGGGCGAAATCCTTACTGGAAGCTATGTGCAGGTGAGTTTTAATGACATCCGCCAAAACCCCGCGCTGGTTCTGCCTGCCACGACGCTGCTCTTTCGTGATGGCTTGCAGGTCGGCGTTGTGGGGCCTGACGGCAAAGTTGAGATTCGCGACATCAAGGAAGGCCGCGATTTTGGAAAGACCATCGAAGTCTTGTCCGGCATCACAGCGGAGGACCGCATCATCAACAA
>DASRBR010000495.1:0-2589 GCA_035653495.1 Verrucomicrobiia bacterium | reverse complement strand
GCAGAGGACTGCCGCAATCCAAGGCAGGCTTCGCCTGCACCCGAAGCAGCAGACGCGCTCGGGTGGCTCCGTCCTATGGGTCCTATTCGTCCCATCAACCATTGTATTCTCAATAGTCATTGGAACCACTTTACCATGCGGTCTTTCGAAAAATGAAACGTACCGTAGGTTTGACAGCATTTTTTTGAAGTAGCTGAAAACGTCAGTTTTCAGCCAATTCGACCAATGTTTATGCGGGTTTGCTGCTTTTCCAAAAAGTGGTGCTTTTTGAGGGAGCAAAAAAAACTATTTTTCCTACACAAAAAAGGAACGTTTTTCTGCCGAGGAAACCAGATAGCGAGACACGAACTACACGAATTAACACCAATCGAGGAGGCTGAATTCCAATTCGTGATGATGAGTGGAATTCGTGTCTTCAGTTTTAATTGGGTCAGGCGCGACTGACGTCCATTGCCACATCGGCAGGTGTGGCCTGCCGACGCTTTCGTGCTACAATGTGGAAGGAGGCATGGATGGAACAGCAAGCGTTGCCGGAAATCACGACTTGTTGCATCGCCGGAGGCGGTCCGGCGGGTGTGATGCTCGGTTTTCTCCTGGCGCGCGCCGGCGTGGACGTGCTCGTGCTGGAAAAGCACAAGGATTTCTTCCGCGATTTTCGCGGCGACACCATCCATCCTTCCACGTTGGAATTGATGCATGAACTGGGTTTGCTCGAAGAATTCCTCGCGCAACCGCACCAGGAAGTGCGCCAGATCGAGGCGCATTTCGGAGCCAAAACCGTTCACATCGCCGATTTCACGCATCTGCCCACGCGCTGCAAATTCGTCGCGTTCATGCCGCAATGGGATTTTCTCAATTTTCTTTGCAAACACGCGCAACGCTATCCGTCGTTTCAAATCAGGATGGAAGCGAACGTCACCGGACTGGTGATTGAGAACAACCGGGTTGTCGGCGTCAAGGCGCGCACAGCGCAAGGCACGCTTGAGGTCCGTGCGCGGCTGGTCATCGGCGCCGATGGCCGAAGTTCCATCGTGCGGGATTGCGCGGGCCTGGAAGTGGAAGAACTGGGCGCGCCGATTGACGTGCTTTGGTTTCGCGTTTCCAAAAAGCCGGAAGATCCGCCGCAATCTTTTGGATTTGTGAATGCGGGTCAGTTCATGGTTTTGATCGATCGCGCCGATTACTGGCAATGCGCCTACGTGATCCGCAAAGGCTCCTTTGACGAGAAGCGCAACCGCGGGTTGCAGGCTTTTCGGGAGGAAGTCGCGCGGTGCGTTCCGTTCCTGGAAAAACGCGTGGATGAGATCAAGCAATGGGATGACGTAAAGTTGCTCAGCGTCAAGGTGGATCGTCTGCGCAATTGGTATCGCGACGGGTTGCTGTGCATCGGCGACGCGGCCCACGCGATGTCTCCGGTCGGTGGCGTGGGCATCAATCTCGCCATACAGGACGCAGTCGCCGCGGCAAATCTCCTGGCTCCAAAGTTGCTGACGAAGACATTGCAAATCGAGGATTTGAAAGCAGTGCAATCACGCCGCGAACGCCCGACGCGCCTGACGCAACGTTTGCAAATCTTTTTGCATGATCATCTGTTGAAAAAAATATTCAATTCACCCAACATCATCGCGCCGCCCGTCTTCCTGAATCTCACGGAGAATTTTCCCAAGCTGCGGCGCATTCCCGCGCGGATGATTGGCATCGGTTTCCGGCCTGAGCATATCCAACCCAGTTTGCGCAGCGGGGGGAAATAAGCACAGGCTGGTAGCTGCTCTGTAGAAAACATGTTTGCCCGTTGTAAAAAGATGGAACGGACGGGGAGAGTTTTGTTTGGAGTGCGCGGACATGTCCGCGCTTTGGAACCGGGCGACATGTCGCCCGGAAGAAAAGCGGTGTCATGCCACCGCACTCCAAAATCGCCGTAACACGATTTTGCGACCGCTGACAAAGGTTTCTACAAGGCAGCTGGTAGCCTGTTCCACCCGGAACCAAATCTATCTCCAATACTTTTTTTGCTACAGTTCAATTTAAATCGCTCTAAAAACCAAATCCCATCTGTGTCCCGCCGGGGCGGCGGAAATGTTCGGTGGTGAGTTTCAGAGGATTGCCTTCGAGTCCAGCGTGGCGCTTGGCGATTTCGAACATCTTTTCCATTTGGTCGGCAAAGATGCCTTCGCCGCGCATCCGCGTGCCCCATTCGGCATCATACAATTTACCGCCGCGCATGGCACGGATGCGATTGAGCACCTTGTCCTTGCGTTCGGGAAAATGTTTGCCCAGCCATTGCTCGAACAATGGCGCGACTGCGTAAGGCAATCGCAACGTGACGTATCCGGCATGTTTTGCGCCGGCCTTTGCTGCCGCTGAAAGCACCTTCGACATCTCGTGATCCGTCAAGCCGGGAATGACCGGCGCCATCATCACACCTACGGGTATGCCAGCCTTCGCCAGCGCTTCAATGGCCGACAACCGGCTCGCGGGTGGCGAGGTGCGCGGCTCCATCACCTTGCGCAATTCGGTGTCGAGCGTGGTGACGGAGATAAACACCGCGCAGCAGTTGAATCGCGCCAATTCGCTCAGCACGTCGATGTC
>DASRBR010000494.1:0-7270 GCA_035653495.1 Verrucomicrobiia bacterium | reverse complement strand
GGATTTGGTCAGCCCGATCAACCCCGCCTTGCTCGCCGCGTAATTCGCCTGGCCCGCGTTCCCAATCAAACCAATTACCGACGCGATGTTGATGATGCGCCCGGAACGTTGCTTGATGAAACTGCGCGATAACGCGCGCGTGAAAAGGAACGCGCCCTTCAAGTTGGTGTTGAGCACCGTGTCCCAATCCTCGTCGCTCATGCGCATCAACAAACCGTCGCGGGTCACGCCGGCGTTATTGACCAAAATGTCCACCCGACCGGCATCGGCGAGGATTTTTTCCGCGGCGGCATTGACGCTGGCGGCATCGGCCACATCCACTGCGTACGCCCACGCCTTCCGGCCGAGCGCGCGAACTTCACCGGCCACCTTCTCGGAATTTTCCGCCGTGCGCGAAACGCAGGCGACGTCCGCGCCTTCGGCGGCAAATTTCAAGGCAATAGCGCGTCCAATCCCGCGGCCCGCGCCGGTCACAACGGCAATCTGGTTTGCAAGCTGGCTCATAACGTTGAGCGGCGATTTTTTGCGAGAACGGCCCGGTTGAACAGGATTATTTTCAAGATTCTTCCTCCAGAAGAGGCGTCACGTGCCGCTGCCGATGCGCATGGCATGCCTAGCCTGTCTTGAAGCAGCCGCAACTTTTCTACTTTATTTGCGGCTCGCTGGTGGCTAAAATCCTTCCGTTCCATGAAGCCGCCTCTCCATGAACATTCGACACGTCGCGCCGCTTCTTCCAGCAAATCTATCAGCCATCGGAACGGACGAAAGCCGTTGGCTATCACATTGGCGTTGACGGGAGTTTTTCTCCTTTTAGGACTGGTTGCGCGAAGGCCATTTAATCCGCGTTTGACCGGGACTTTTGCGGGTGTGGCCCTGGTCTTGTGCGGTTGGCAGGCCGTTCTTTATTTTCGTTCGGCCCGAAAGCAAGCGTCGCTTGAATGGGAATTTGTGCCGGTTGCATCTCATTATGTGCAGGCTTTCGTCCAGTTTTGCATTTACGTTTATTGGGGATGGTATTGGCGCAATGTATATGCCGAAGCGCCGCTCATTCTTTCGCAAATCCTTTTCCTGTACGTCACCGATGCTCTGCTGAGCTGGTCGCGCGGTCAAAAATGGCGTGCTGGTTTCGGGCCATGGCCAATCATTTTAAGCACCAACCTGTTCATGTGGTTTAAGGACGATTGGTTTATCTTTCAATTTCTCATGGTCGCCACCGGGGTCCTGGCCAAGCAATTCATCCGCTGGACGCGCAATGGCAAACTCACTCACATCTTTAATCCTTCGGCATTTGCCCTGACTGTGTTCTCGCTGGGGCTCATTTTCACCGGAACCACCAATCACACCTGGGGCGAGCAAATCGCTCTCACGCAAGGTTTGCCGCCCCATCTCTACACCGAAATTTTCCTGTGCGGGCTTGTGGTGCAATATCTTTTCCAGGTCACGCTGATGACTTTTTCGGCAGCCGCCATGCTCGGTTTGCTGAGCGTGCTTTATCTGCGCGCAACAGGAGTATATGTATTCATCGATTCCAACATCCCGATCGCCGTTTTTCTCGGCCTCCATCTGTTGATGACCGACCCCGCCACCACTCCGCGCAGCAGCATCGGAAGAATCCTTTTCGGCAGCCTTTATGGACTTAGTGTGTTCGGTTCATTCATTTTGCTGCGCGCCTGCGGCCTCCCGGAGTTTTACGACAAGCTCATTGTCGTCCCTTTCTTGAATTTGCTGACGCCCTTGCTGGATCGCCTGGCCAGGCTCGGAGTTGCCGGAAAATTCGGCCGTTGGGAAACCGGCGTCGGCTCACCGCGCGTGAACCTCGGCTTCATGGGCGGTTGGATCGCTCTTTTTATCTCCATGCTTGTGACGGGGTTTGTCGAAGCTCCGCACCCGGGCGCTACAATTGGTTTTTGGAAAAAAGCTGCCGAAGAAAATCGCCCCCATGCCGCGGAAAATCTTCGCCAGCTTCTTAACGCCTTCACCAGCGAGAACCTTGATGATCCCGCAATGGCAGTGGGCGCCATTGGCGCTGCTTCTGACGCGCCAGCCAGCCGCAACCAAAACCTCGGCATTCTCTGCGAGCAGGTGGGCCAGATTTATGCCGAAGGCAAGGTCGTCCCTGCCAATCCGGTCAAAGCCGCTTATTACTTCGATCACGGGTGTGCATACGGCAACAAGGATGCCTGCGCCAGCGTCGCAGCGCAGTTTCTCCTTGCGAAAGACGGTCGATTTGAAGTTGAAGGCTCGCGCGCGCTCATGGCCATTGAAAGAGACCTGGACCAAACGTCTGTTCCCAATGCTCGCGACTGTTTCCTCCTCGCATATGCCAGCGAACTTGGCCACGGCTTGCCGCCAGACAAAGCCAGGGCGCGCAGATTTTATCAAAAAGCTGCGGAGCTGGGCGACGTGACGGCTTGCCGAAATCTCGGTCGCATGCAAATAGCCGGCGAAGGCGGCCCCGCCGATCCGATCTCCGCCGCCGGTTGGCTTCAAAAGGCCGCCGATTCCGGGGATGGTCCGAGTTGCCTGCTGCTTGCGCGCCTCTATCATCAGGGCGAAGGGGTAATAGCTGATGAAGCCCGCGCCACTGCCCTTTTGCAAAAAGCTTGCAACCTCGGGGTCCAGCCGGCTTGCGAACTTCTTAAAAACGCCGCCCGGTGAAAAATTTGATGCGAAGTCCTCTATTGCGTTTGGAGCATGAAAAAGCTCCTTGGAGGGTGACCGCTGAGTGCATTTGTTGCGGTGATGATGAAGTTGCCGTTTGCGTTCAGGACATTGGTTGCAATCCGTTTCCATTGGCTGAACGGGTGGGCCAAATTGGTGCTTGCGCAGGTGTAGTATGTTCCTCCTGATAAGCCATTGGCCACGTTCAGGACCAGGTTTGTTCCCGACAAGCTGATGCCTGTGATGCGCGGTGGTGTTTTTGTGACCGCCATTACGCTGACATCATCCAGAAGAACAACGAAAGAGTCATCTTCAAACTCAAATTGCAGAACGCCGCTGGTTGACGATGACGGCAAAGTTACCTGAACGTTTGTCCAATTGGACGCTTGAAAGTTTGTCCTCGCAAATAGCGTTTTCCCGTTCCAATTCACAAAGAACTCATTGGGATCCATGTCAGGATTGGAGAACCAAAAAGAAAGCAGATAGTTCGCTCCGGCAGCAGTCGGGATGCTCTGCGAAAGATAACCCATGGAACTGATCGTGCCCAAATCCGCTTCGTAACTGCCCGAAAACGGTGGTCCAAAGAAAGACCCGTCATCGATAAACGTGTCATTGGTATCTCCTGAAAGGGTCCAGCCTGAGAAATTGCCGGACTCAAAATCACCATTCACCAGGAGGTTTGTAGCCGCTTGTTTTTGCAAGGTAAGATCGGGATGACCTGTGATGGTGGAACCGGACAAGGTTCCTCCAATTTGCATTGGATAAATCTGCCCGTTGCATGAATCAAGCCAGTTCCCGCTGACAGTGATGCTGTTATTGGAAACGGTACCGGTAAGAGTACCAGAAAGTGTTCCTGAGCCTGTGACCTGGCATGTGTTTAGATCATAACAGAGCTTGTCATATTCAATGCCGTTGCCGGTAACAACCCCATTACTGACATAGAGGTTCAAGGTAATCGTCCCGGGATTGGGGAGATTGCTGCAACCGTCATTGATGTAGCTGTACGTGCCTGACCAGGTTCCGGTCCACGCGGCATCAGATTGCGCGCGCGTACTAAGGGGTGAAAAAGAGAGGCTCAAAAGGAGCAAGGCACAACAATAGCGATGCGAGGTTTTCATGTAGTTGATTAGGCACCTTTACGTGGGGAGTGTAGGTTTCGACCTTCTTTTTGCAAGAAGATTATAGGCAATCATGGTTAGCCCACGAAAACGTGAATAGTTTGACGGTTTTGCTCGTCTTTGTTGCTATAGGCTGGGTTTTAATGGTATCTTTTTTGGCGATGTCCCTCGTTTCCAACCATCGCAAGGGAAGGCTTGCGCTGCGTGCGCGCTGGCAGAGGAGTTTTTTGTTTTCTGCCACCAAAGCATTTGGCGCAATGCTGTTTTGCGTTCCTGTTTCGATATTCGCAGCAACCAAGGATTCTGGCATTGAATACAATCGCGACATCCGCCCGATTCTCACGGAAAATTGTTTCGCGTGCCATGGGCCCGATTCCGCGGCGCGCAAAGGTTCCTTAAGGCTCGATCATTTGGAGTTCGCCATCCAGCCGCGCAAGGATTCCTCTCCGGCAATTGTTCCCGGCAAACCGAAGGACAGCGAGGTCGTTCATCGCATCAACCAGACCAACTCCGACGACATCATGCCGCCGGCCAAGACCGGCAAAAAATTGACGGCGAAGCAAAAGGAGTTGATCGCAAAATGGATTGCGAGCGGCGCGAAATATCAGCCGCTCTGGTCGTTCATCGCGCCCGTGAAACCGGCTTTGCCCGCCGTCCACAACAAACGCTGGCCGCGCAATCCGATTGATTACTTCATTTTGACGCGATTGGAACAGGAACATTTGAAACCCGCGCCGGAAGCCGACCGCCGGACGCTCATCCGCCGCGTCACGCTCGACTTGACTGGTTTGCCGCCGACGCCGGAGGAAGTGGAAGCGTTCGTCCATGACAAATCTCCCAACGCTTACGAAAAGGTCGTGGACCGTTTGCTGGCCTCGCCGCATTACGGCGAACATCGCGCGCATTTCTGGCTTGATGCAGCGCGTTATGGCGATTCCAACGGCATCCATTTCGATAATTACCGTGAGATGTGGTCGTATCGCGATTGGGTCATCAACGCGTATAATCGCAACGAACCATTCGACCAGTTTACAATCGACCAGCTTGCGGGCGATCTGCTGCCCCACGCCACGCTCGAGGAACAGGTCGCGAGCGGATTTAACCGTTGCAACATCACCAGCAATGAAGGTGGCTTGATCGAGGAGGAATATTACGTGTTGTATGCGCGCGACCGCACTGAAACCACGGCGCAGGTCTGGCTCGGATTGACGGCGGGTTGCGCGGTTTGCCACGACCATAAATATGATCCGTTTCCGCAGAAAGATTTTTACTCGATGTCCGCGTTTTTCAACAACACCACGCAAAAGGCCATGGACGGCAACGTCCAGAACACGCCGCCAACCGTCGAGGTGCCGTTGCCTGAAGATCGCGCGCGCTGGGCGGCGCTGACTGGCGAAAAACAAGCCGCACAGGATCGTATTGCGCATCGCAAGAAATCGGCGCATGACGATTTTGAGGCCTGGCTTGCGAAGAACTCCGCTGAAGCTTTTCAACAGCGTTTGCCCAAAGACACGCCGGCGTTCCACGCGTTGCTGGCGGACGACCAATCGCAGGCGACCAATCAGCCGCAGACCATCAAGGTCAATTTGAAAAATGAGACTCGCGAAATCGCCTTGGCGACGAACGCTACCGCTTCCTGGGAAGAAGGGGTGGTTGCGCCCAAGGCGTATGAGATCAGCGGCAAGACGACGCCGCAGATTGCCGACGCGGGTGATTTCGAGAAGGACCAGCCGTTCTCCTACGGCGCCTGGGTTTATTTGACTAAGACGATGAGTGGCGCGCTTTTCGCGCGGATGGATGACCAACACGATTTCCGCGGTTGGGATTTGTGGTTTGAAGGCGGCAAGCCCGGCACGCACATCATCAACAAATGGCCGGGCAACGCGTTGAAAGTGGTTGCGAACAAGGCCATTGAGGCGAATCGTTGGACGCATGTGTGCGTCACCTACGACGGCTCGGCAAAGGTCAGCGGGGTGAAGATATACATTGATGGCGAATTGCAGGCCGCGACCCCGCAAGCAGACAAATTGAGCGGGTCCATCCGCACGACCGTTCCGTTCAAGATTGGCCAGCGCTATTCGACATCGGTTTTGGAAAAGGCGGGTGTGCAGGATTTGCGGCTTTATTCACGCGCATTGAACGCGGATGAAGTGAAATCGCTTTCACAGGATGCGCGCATGGCATATCTGCTTGGCAAACCTGCCGCGGAACGCAGCAAAAAAGAGAAGGAAGAGCTTTACACTGTATGGTTGAACAACTTCGATCCGGAATTCAAAGCAGCCAATGCCGCGCTTGCCGCGCTTGAAAAAGAGCAGATGGAAATAAAATCGCGCGGCACCGAGGCGTTGGTGATGCAGGACAAAAAAGAGCCGGCGGTCGCGTATGTTTTGTATCGGGGTGAATACGACAAGCGCCGTGAACAGGTGCATCCCGCCACGCCATCCGCCTTGCCGCCCATGCCCAAGGATTTTCCCGATAACCGCCTCGGTTTTGCGCGCTGGCTGATGCTGCCGGAGAATCCTTTGCCGGCACGCGTCACCGTGAACCGGTTCTGGTCGGAAATTTTTGGCACGGGCATCGTGAGGACCACCGGCGATTTCGGCGTGACCGGCGAGATGCCGTCCAATCAACAATTGCTGGACTGGCTGGCGGTGGATTTCCGGGAATCAGGCTGGGACGTAAAACGGTTCTACAAACAAATCGTCATGTCCGCCGCTTATCGGCAATCGTCAGCCCTCACGCCGGAGAAACTGGCGAAAGATCCCGAGAACCGGCTCATTTCCCGCGGGCCGCGTTTCCGCATGGATGCCGAAATGATTCGCGATTATGCGCTTGCAGCCAGCGGTCTGTTGGTGCCGAAGATTGGCGGCCCAAGCGTCAAACCG
Source organism: Verrucomicrobiia bacterium (assembly GCA_035653495.1). Lineage (GTDB taxonomy): Bacteria > Verrucomicrobiota > Verrucomicrobiia > Limisphaerales > Pedosphaeraceae > DATAUW01. The sequence continues at coordinate 606 of DASRBR010000494.1, read as the reverse complement.
TATCAGCCGGATGGAGTTTGGGAGGCGGTGGCGATGATCGGCAGCAACACGCGTGATTACAAGCAGGATGCCGGCGATAATCTCTATCGCCGCAGCCTTTACACATTTTGGAAACGCGCAGCGCCCCCGGCTTCGATGGAAATTTTCAACGCGCCGAGCCGGGAAACTTGCACTGTGCGCCGGGAACGCGGTGACACGCCGTTGCAGGCTTTGGTGACGATGGATGACCCGCAGTTTGTTGAAGCAGCGCGGCATCTGGGCCAGCTTGCATTGCAAAAGGGCGGCAAGAGCGAAGATGCCCGGATTGATTTCATGGCCGAGCGATTGCTCGCGCGTCCGTTGCATCCTGAAGAACTCAAAATCACGCGCTCCAGTTTGAATGATTTGCTCGCCCATTACAAAGCCGAGCCCGATGCGGCTGACGAGCTGCTGACCGTCGGAGATTCGAAGGCTGATGCCGCTCTCGACGGGCCCACACTAGCAGCGTACGCGATGCTTGCCAACGAATTGATGAACCTTGACGAAGTCTTAAACAAATAAACCCTTATGTTCCCCGAATTTACTCCGCATCCGTTGTTCAAGGAATATGTGCGACACGAAACGCGC
>DASRBR010000493.1:0-8226 GCA_035653495.1 Verrucomicrobiia bacterium | reverse complement strand
AATGAATATCCCGCCGCGGAAATGAAAATGCCATCGGATGCACTTTCTGCAGGCCGCGCGGCTTCAGCTTGAAAACCGCGAATCCATAATCGTGATAACCTGGCAGTTTTTTCCACGCATCCTTCGGCAAACGGAATCGCGGATCGAGACGTGAAAAGTCTTTCTCCGTCGGAACAAACGACGCCTCGAAATCGCCCACTTGCACGACGGGCAGAGGCGCGGCCTGGGCTGGTGGGGCGGCTAGTGCGGAGTCGGTGGCACGCTCCGAAGGCGGCGGTGGAAACCCGTTTTCCAAGTCGTCGAAAAAGTCCGGATAATCCTTGAGGCTGATGAAGTGGACTCCGTCTTCGCCAGTGCCCGGTTTGACGGGCAGCGGCAGGACCATGGCCAAATTTTCCTCCGCGTCCACCTTCATGCTGTAAACGAGAAACTGGCGTTCGTTGTGGTCAGCCCGCGCAAAAATGCGGGTTGATTCAACTGATCGGACTGGTTTGGTGAAACAGCACATAAAATTAAAAGTTAAACAGGTTAAAAGTTAGATGTTTAAATTTTTCCCTTTATCAGCTTTGCAGGAAATTATGAAGTCAACGGTTCGCTGTAAAGAGTGAATACGAGATGCTCATTTTTCGCTGTGCGCAAGCAGGTTTTCAATGCGATAAAGGCGATAACGGATCTCCGGCTGCCAGGCGCTTAGCGGGCTTGCAACCGGCTCGACCGCATACCAGTCCGGCCGAAAAACATCGCCGCCAGTATAAAGTTTCAACGCGTCCTCATCGTTCAACAGCATCGGGCTGGCCAGAAAACCCGCCGCCAGCATACTTGCAGGCGCGTTGAAATCCAGCGTGGCCCCGGTTTTCGCCGGGTCCGGCGTCTTCAGCCGCACTCCGGGCGGTTTGTAAAAGAGTTTGCGCAGGCGGCCGATGGAGGTGGGTTGCAGTTCGATTTCCAGCCAGAGATTCGCGCCGCGTGCTCCGCGCAAGTCCAACTTTTCACCTGCATGGATCGTGCCTTCCTTGAGGAGGGTCAACTGGGCACTGGTTGTTCCCTTGCGTTGCAGCACCAAAAACTGCTCCTGAAAATCGAAGGAATAGTTCAACAATAAATGCCGCAGGACAAATGCGTCCTCCAGCGGGGGAAACCGGCCGTCAATGGGATGCAAATCGAACAGCACGTATTCCGGCGCGTTTGAGGACAAATAGAATTGCTCGTTCAGTTCCATCAACTGTCGGGTGTAAGCGGAGTAGCTCTGGAACACCGGGCGCGAATGATAATTGAGTTCGTTTGCAAAGACGCTCGCCTGCTTCTGGCCGAAGACATCCACGGTTGCCCGTCCAAGCGCGCTGCGTATTCTGGGGAGTTGCTCTAATTGCTGTTCGGCGCGGAAGAGTTCAGTTTTTTCTCGCAGATATCGGCCAGGCTGGGTGAGGACGCCAACATGTTGGCAGAACTCCAAGAAGGCCTGTTTCGGGCCCTTGAATGGAAAATAGTGGATAAAGATTTTATCCCAAACCAAAAACAGGGCGATTGCCAGGCAAAGCACCGCTGCCACGCGGCCCCGAAGCGCCGCGCGCGTTGCCGTGGTGGGAATCGCTTCCAGGCAGATAGCCACCAGCGGCATGAATCCAAACAACAACTTCAAGTGCAGGTAATCCACCCGCACCGACATGTATTTCCAATTCAAGAACAGCAGGCCCACTATCCAGAGCAGCATCGTCCAACGCTGCAATGCGGAGCCACCTTCGCCCGGCGGCATGGAGACGCATCGGGCAACTGCGGCCGCAAAAGTCACGGCGGCCATCAGCAAAATCAAAATGGTCACAGTGCTGCCGAGGTCCTGGCCCATCGCCTGGTTGTATCCTTCCGTGATGGCGGCTGAATTGGACAGGAATTCCCGCAAGCCAGCCAAGCTTTGGCCGAGCAACATCCAGCCCACTAAAAATGCCAGCACCATCCCGGGCACCATTCCAAAAGCCAGGGCACGACGCCTGCGCAGCGCCAAATCAAAAGCCACAACCATAACCGTGAACAATCCGCCTGCGAGAAAAGTGAACTTGACCAACGCTCCCACCGCTGCCAACACGGTCAACACCAGCGCGTAGAACGGCAGTCGCAGACCAGATTCCAAAAAACAGAGCAGCCCCCACGCGAAAAGCCCAATGTCAATGAACAGCGCGCTTCCGCCCCAGTGCAACGGCATGGTCACCGTGAGGAAAAAAACCAGCAATACCACACGCCAAACTGGAGCCGTCCGCCATGCCACAAGGCAAAAGCCGGTGGCGATAACAATGGAAAGGACGGCTTCAAAGAGAATGCGCGTCACCGCGACGTCCGGTGTAAAGCCGCTGGTGGCAAGAAAACCCAGTGGCCCGTAGGTGAAAACAAGGTCGTGGCCGAATTGCAATCCGTTTTGATGGGCCCAAATTATGACTCTTTCCCACGAATGGTCCGGCAAAGTGGTCAAAGTGGTTTGCGGAAAAAAGCAGAATGCCAGCGCCATCAGCGCGATGACCGCGGGCAGCAGAAGGGAACGCGCCCGCGACTTGCGCGGTTCCGAAGCCGGTTCCGTCCGCGTTTTTGCAACTTCGATTGGCGGGCCGGCTTCCATGCGCTGTCGCAAAGGGTATTTGAGGCGACGGCCAAGTCAAAGCGAAACGGGCAAAACCGGCAACGCCTTGAACTTTTTTACTTTGGCAGCGTGAAAAAGAAAGCGGCGCCTTCGCCGATCTTGCCTTCGGCCCAGGTCCGGCCTCCGTGACGCCGGATGATTTGTTGGACATTCGCGAGACCGATGCCGGTGCCTTCAAATTCATCGGCATGATGCAGGCGTTGGAACACGCCGAAGAGCTTGTTCACATATTTCATGTCGAAGCCGACGCCGTTGTCGCGCACTTCAAATTGCCATTCGTTTTCGCGGGACGCGCAATTGATTTTGATGCGCGCCGGGTTGCGTGGACGCGAGTATTTGATGGCGTTGGAAATCAAATTCGCCCAAACCTGCCGCAGCATCGCGGGATCGCCGCGAACGACGGGCAGTGTGCCGACGTCCCATTCAATATTTCTGCCCTGCGTATCGGCAGCCAGACGTTCGACCGCTTCCTTCACCAGATCGCCCATGTTGAAGACGGTCTCGCGCATCTCGGCGCGGCCCATGCGCGAAAACGCGAGCAAGTCATCAATGAGCCGCGCCATCTCGGTCGCCGCGGTGGAAATTTTGCCCAACCAGCCCTGCGCTTCCGGGTTCATCTCCTGCCCGCAATCGGCCAGCAGCACCTGCACAAATCCGTCAATGCGGCGCAGCGGCGCGCGCAGATCGTGCGACACCGAGTAGGAGAACATTTCCAGTTCCTTGTTGGCGGACTCGAGCTGCGCGCTGCGTTGCATCAACTCGGCGTTCTTGCGTTTCAATTCCTCTTGCGCGGCGCACAATTCCGCCGTGCGCTGTTCGACCCGCTTGTCCAATTCCACCGTGAGCAGCAACACCTCGCGGTTTGTCTCCGCAAGCTCCTGCTGCAGCAGGCGAATGCTTTCCTGCGGGCTGCCGGATGGGCGATCAAGGATATCCAGGCTCATGATTTCGCGTTTTTGACGACCACCACTGTCGCGTCGTCTTCCAACTTGCCGAGCTTGTTCAGCATGGCGCGGGCAATGGCGGAGGGATGTTCGCGCGCAACATCCTGGAATTCGTCCCAATTCCAGTGCGCCCGCAAACCATCGGAATGGATCACCAGCAAGCTGTCGTTCGTCCACTCATGCTCGGTGACAACCGCGTTGGGCGCGCTCAATCCAAGAATCCCGCGCCGCACAATCATGTGCATGCGCGCGCCGCCAATCAGCCGCGTCTCCACGTTGCCGACACTGGCCAGGGACACGGTCCGCTTTCCCAAATCGAATCGGCCAAGGGACATCACCACGCCGCGCGTGGCGCGACAGGCGCGTCCTACGCCCAGGAATATGCTTGGCAGGGGTTGATCGAAATGTTGCTCCACGTATTGGCGCGCGGTGTGCGCGGCTTTCTGGGCGAAATTTCCATGGCCCAGACCATCAATAACGCCCGTCAATGCGTTACCGTTCCATTCTTTCAAAATGATGGCGTCGCCGTTTTGAGGAAGCATCCGGTAAGCGCGCGTGGCTGCGCCGAACTCCAGCCAATGAATGGTCACGCCGGCGGGTTTGGGCCGCAACCAGCGCTCGCAAATAATGCGCAAACCTTCTTTACTCCGCGGTTGAAAATCGAGTTTATCCATCAGCCGGTTTACCGCGCCCAGTCCGGCGCCAAGGCTGCCGACGGTCGAAAAACCATCGGTCAACGCGGCTTCCACATCGGGAATCCCCGGCCCGGAATCTTCCGATTCGATATGAATGCCTTTGTGTTCGCCGGATTGCACCATGCTTAACTTGATTGCGCCACCGCCCGCGTGCTTGACCAGGTTGGTGGCCAGTTCCGTCACCACCAACGCGATTTGCTCGCTCTCAGTGGTGGTAAAGCCGATTTTTTTTGCAAAATTCCTGGCCGACTCATTCGCCCTTCTCGTGTCCACCGGCTGCTCCACCCCGATGGCCTGCGGAGCCATCACGTTCATTGCAGGGTTCTTTTCCATTTCCTTAATACAACTTTTGTTCCCTTGCCCACCTGCGAACGGATTTCCAATTCATCCATCAGCCGTTTGGCGCCGGGCAATCCCATCCCCAAACCTTCGCCCGTGGTGTAACCCTCCTGCAAGGCGAGATTGAGGTCCGCGATGCCGGGACCATGGTCTTCAAATTCCAATTCGATGCCCGGCAGCCCGTCGCGTTCGCTGGTGCGCCAGCGCATGCAACCTTCCCCGGCATATTTGAAAATGTTGCGCGCCATCTCGGACGATGCCGTCACGATGCGCGTGACATCGGTCGCGCCGAAACCGGTCTGCATGGCGACTTCCCGCGCCGTCCGCCGCACCAACACAATGTCGCCTTCGGTCTTGATCGCCATCTCGCCTGGAGACGTGACTGTCATGCTTGTTTTTCGGGTTTGTTCACCATGTCCAGCGCGCGGTCCACATTCAGCGCTGTTTCAACCGTGCCCAGCGTGAGCCCAAGCTCCGTCGCCGTCACAGCCACCGCAGGACGCATCCCGGCAATGATGGTGCGTCCGCCCATCAGGGTGACCATCTGCGCGGTTTCTGAGATCGTCCGCGCAAAAAAAGAATCCAATGTTTCTACTGCTGAAATGTCGAGCACCACACCCTTGGCTTCGTGGCGTTCCATCGCATTCAATACTTTTTCCTGCAACGCCGAAATCGTCGGGTCGTCAGGGTCCGAGGGCATCGTGACCATCAACAGCTCGCGCACCTTGATGACGGAAATGTTCTCCGCGTTCATTTGCCCCCTCCGTTGTTTTGCGGTATTGATGTCACGGTCGTGTTGAGGAGATTGAACGCCCGTTGTAATCCGGCGGCCAAGGACGAGCGGGTGATGACATTGGACAAATCAATGCCGAGATGAACGAGCGTTTGCGCGATGCTCGGACGCACCCCGGTCAGGATGACTTCCGCCCCAAGCAGGCGCACGGCGGAGGTGGTTTCAATCAAATGCTGCGCCGTCTGCGAATCAATCGTGGATACGCCGGTGATGTCCAGCAGCGCGACGGGCGAGCCGGTCTCGGTGACGCGGTTCAGCAAACGTTCCATCAATTGCTGCGTGCGCTGGCTGTCGAGCGTGCCGATAATGGGCACCAGCACGATGCCTTCCCAAACCTGCACCACGGGCACGGTGGCCATCTCCAAAATTTCCAAACTTTGCTTTTTGATCCGTTCCTCGTTTTGACGCCGCTCGGTAAGGTCCCGCGTCACTTTTCCAAACCCCAGCAATTTGCCGTTCTCGTCCCGCAAAGCCGTGAGGATGACGTTTGCCCAAAAGCGGGTGCCATCCTTGCGCACACGCCAGCTTTCGTCCTCGAACCGACCTTTCTCGGCGGCTTCGCGCAATTCCTGCTCCATTTTGCCCTTCTCAATATCCTCGGGCGCGTAAAATTTCGAAATGGGCTGGCCGATGATTTCATCCGCTTTCCAGCCCTTGATGCGCTCGGCGCCAACGTTCCACGTGAGCACCCGGCCTTCGGTGTCCAAGAGCAAAATGGCGTAATCCTTGACGGTGTTGACCAGCCTTTGGAGCAACTCCGTGTTGGAACTAATGTCGCCTGAGACGCGATTGGATGATTTGTCCCTGTCCGCTTTGTTAACCCGGGATTTCATAGGCACTTTCTAAAAAGGCATTTTTCATGTTATAACCCCATATGCTTTTGGAAGCAAATTTGTCCTTCAAGTGTTTAGGGTGCTCTGGACAGGTCCCAAATTGCAAATTGCAGGATGGGAGAAACTCATAAATTCAGAAAGAAGTTTCCATTCATGAGTTCCTGAGTTCCTTGTTATTCTTTCGTGTTCAATCCTGTTTCATCCGTGGCTATTTTTTGGCTTTGCGGCCAGTTCCGTATTTTCCATGAACGCGTAACAAATCATGTGGCAAATGCCCATCTGCGCGTCTTCCACGCGGCCATAATGCGTTGAATCAATCACAATGGTTTGATGCGCCAGTTCCGCCATGCGACCGCGTTTGGCGCCGACCAGCGCGATCACATGCAACCCGTTCCCGACCGCCCATTCCAGTGCCTTCACCACGTTCGGCGAATTGCCGCTCACGCTCAGCGCGAGCACCACGTCACCCGAGCGGCCATAGTTCATCAATTGGCGCGCGAAAATTTCGTCGTACGCATAATCATTGCCCAACGCAGTCATCCAACTCACGTTGTCATTTAGGGAAACCACGCGAAAACGGCGGCCAATTTTGTCCGACGAGCCTTTGCCGAGGTCGGTGACAAAATGGGAGGCATTCGCCGCGCTGCCGCCATTGCCGAACACGAAAATCTGCCGCTCTTCATCGAGCGCCTTTTGAAAAGTCTCGATGATTTGCGCCACGGCCTTGACCGGCACGGAATCGAGCGCGGCCTTTTGCGCGGCGATGAAATCTGTGATCCAACGTTTCATGTTTCATGAATTATGCCATCTTGCCGGAAATTGCACAGAGGAAATAAATTCAATCGAGCTAAGGGTGAACCGACGGACCGACGAATGGTTTCACGCTCGCCCTCATCCCAGCCTTCTCCCCCGGGGAGAAGGAGAGCGTTTTCGCACCGCGGAATGATTTGGAAATGTGGTTTCAATCACCGCTTTCTTCAATTTTACCCAGAGCATCGAAAACCTGCGGCGAAGTTCTGCTTCGAACGGAGCAGAATGGTTCACCCTCTCCTGGGGAAGAGGGACGGGGTGAGGGCGAGTGTAGAAAACCAATTATCAAAGAGCCTTCTCCATCGCCAACTGCAACGCGCCCACGGGCACGGCGTTCTCTCCCAATTCAGTCAAACAAATCCGCGGACCCGGCGCGAAGGCGTCCATGATGAACCCTTGCAGCGATGATTCAATCGCAGCCCGCAACGGCTCGCCCACATTCGCCAATCCACCGCCAATCACAATCACCTCTGGATGAAATAAATGCACCACGTGCGACAAACCGAACGCGAGGTCTTCCGCCGTTTCGCGCAAAATTTTTTCTGCGGCGGCATCCTTTTGCGCCAGCGCAGCAGCGAGGTGACGCGCTTCGCCGGCCGATTGTTCGCCAATCATTTTGCACAACGCGCTGGATGGATGGCTGGTTTTCAACGCGCGGATTTTGGCGTCCACAGCCCAACCGGAGCAGCGCGATTCAACAATCGTCCCAGCGCGATCAAGCCGCACATGCCCAATCTCCGCTTCGCCCGGTGTCGCGCCATGATAAATGTTTCCGTCCAGCACAAACCCGCCTCCGACGCCGCTGCCCAACGTCAGGTAAAAAACCGGACTCGCATTTCTGCCCGCGCCGTGGATGGCTTCGCCCAGCGCGGCCACGTTCGCGTCATTTTCGACAAACACCGGCGCATTCGCCAAAGCTTTCAGCCAGCCCGCCAGATCAAATTCCGACCATCCTTCAATCTGATGCGAGCGGCAAATCTTTCCGATACGCCAATCCACCGGCCCGCCGAAACCGACGCCCACCGCCGCCAACGGCTGAATTGCGGGCACAATTTTCGCGAGCGACGTTTCAATCTGCTGGCGAATCCCCGCCGCGCCGGAATCGCGCTCCACGGAAAAGCGGTGCGACTGCAAAATTTTGGCGCTGCCATCTCCGACCACGATTTGCAGTTTCGTTCCACCGATT
>DASRBR010000492.1:0-6180 GCA_035653495.1 Verrucomicrobiia bacterium | reverse complement strand
ATCTGAAATCCAAACATTCGCCTTCTTCCGTTGGCGGTCTCGATTGCGTAGAGCCTGTTGAACAGCATAACTTTGCTTGCGAGGAAGTTACCCGTGGGTTACGAAACTGACAAATGCTTTACGAACGCTGGCGGCAAATTGCACGTGAATTTCGCGGTGAAACCGCGCTGCACGATTTGACACGTGGCGAACGCTGGACATTTGCCCAACTCGCTGCTGCCGGCGAAAAGGACGCAGGCGCAAGCCCTGTCATCTTTCCCCAAGGACCGGATTTTATTTTCACATTGCTGCGCGCGTGGCATTCAGGGCGGGTTGTTTGTCCGTTGGAAGCGGGCCAGAAGCCGTCGCATTTTGAATCATTGCCGCCTGGTTGCGCGCATTTGAAAACAACTTCGGCCACCGGGGGCGTGTTGCGCGTAGTCGCTTTCACGGAAGAGCAGCTCGCGCAGGACGCGGATAATATCGTTGCGACAATGGGATTGCGACGCGACTGGCCGAACCTCGGCGTGATTTCCATCGCGCACTCATATGGTTTTTCAAATCTCGCACTGCCGCTGCTTCTGCATGGCATTCCTCTGCTGCTGGTGGATGTGCCCTTGCCTGAAATGGTGCGCCAGGCAGCGGATATCGCGCAATCCATCACGCTTCCGGCAGTGCCGGCGCTCTGGCGCGTCTGGCATGAGGCGAAGTCAATCCCAAAAAATATACGGCTTGCCATTTCGGCGGGCGCGCCTTTGCCGTTGATGTTGGAAAAAGCTATTTTTGATGCGTGCGGATTGAAGCTGCACAATTTTTACGGCTCCAGCGAATGCGGGGGCATTGCATACGACGCTTCTGCCACTCCCCGCACCGATGCAGCCTGCGCCGGTTCACCGATGAAGAACGTTCAGTTGTCCATCGGCGAAGACGGATGCCTTGAGGTTCGTGGTCGGGCGGTCGGAACGACCTATTGGCCGGACCGAAATTCAAAAATGAACAAAGGAGTTTTTTACAGCAGCGATCTGGCGGAGATTCGCGATGGCTTTGTTTTCCTGCGCGGCAGGGCAGGGGATGTTATCAACGTTGCGGGCCGAAAACTTTCACCGGAAGAAATTGAAAAAGAGCTGCTCTCACATCCACAGGTGCGCGAATGTCTTGTTTTCGGCGCGCCTGCGGAAGAAGCCGGGCGCGGCGAAATCATCGTGGCCTGCATCGCACCGAACGGTGAACTGACTCGCGATGCGCTTCGTCAATTTTTACTTGAGCGATTGCCCGCATGGCAGGTCCCGCGCGAGTGGATTTTTATACCGTCATTGGAAGCCAATCGGCGTGGAAAGATTTCACGAACCGAATGGCGTGCCAGGTATCTGGCTGGCTGGCGCGGTTGATTTGCGATGTGCTCACTTCCCCAATTCGCCCGACAAGGTCAATTCAGCCTGAAGAACAACGGCGCCATTCACCCATGCGCTTGTGCGGGCCTGCACGAGATTGCCAAGGCGCCCGGTGATGTGAGCCTGCAGTTGGATGAGCTGGCCCGGTGCGGCGCTGCCGAGAATTTTGACGTTGCGCAGCGCGGTAAGTTTCATCCCGGCCAGTGGCGCGATTTGCGGATCGCTTTGTGCAACTGTGCCGGCAAGCTGCGCCGCGGCCTCGATGAGCAACACGCCGGGGAACAATGGCTGACCCGGAAAATGGCCGCGCAAGAAGGGTTCATCGCCGCGCACCAGATACTCGCCCTGGCCCATTTTGCCCGGTTCAAGGGTCACGAGCCGGTCCAGAAACCGAAATTCCGGCCCGTGCGGCAATTCGGCCAGGGCTTTTTCTTCGATCGGGTTCACAGTCATTTGCTGAAAGGCTCGGATATTTTATAGCCATTCAGATCAGGATTGAAAAGAGATTCGTCAATCTTCGGATTCATCTGTGCGTTGGTAAAAATATTCTCCATAGTTGAGCCATCCGCAAACACGAGCACCGTCTCGCGCAACGAAAAATTTCGGATATCAAAACCAATGCGTATCTCCGGCATGAACTTTCTCGCTGTGGGCACCTTCGGCTGAAGCGCGATTTCATGAACGTCGTCGCGTGTGTTTTGCGAAATGATATTGAAGCGCGACTCGACCTCGGCGCGGCTGCGTGGAAAACCGGCGTCGAGCAGTGCGAGCGTGTCCTTCCACGGGCCGGAATTGGCGCTGTCGAGCGGGTATTTCTCCGCGCGTTTTAATCGCGGATAAAGAACGTAGAGCGTGTCCGACTGGCGGATGGCCATCGTGGACGTCGGTTTCTTAATCTCCCAACGAAACAGGTTTGGCGCTGCAAAATAAACGTGACCGGTGGCCGTGAGCGGTTGGGTGAGCGCCTTCAATCGTCGCGTCTGGGTGAAGTCAGCGGACCATGTCTGAATGTTGGTTTGCGCATTAAGCCAGCTTGTAAGCAGGCCGTTCGGATCGGAATTTTGCGCCGGTGCATCCAAGCAGAACACAACGGTGGACAGGCATAACGCTCTAATTTGGGACGCAATTTTGATCATAATTTCGGCTCGGCAGTTTTCGTTGGGTTGATGTCAGTCTTCTTTCGGCCAGACAGGTACAAAATGATACCATTGATCCAGATGTTCGCGAATGGGCTGTTCAAAGGCGCGGATGATGTCCTGCGTCAATTTCAGCCTTGCGTCACGTTGACGCAACGCCGCGCGATCGTAAGGAACCATCGGCAAAATATGCGCCGCGTAACCATGTTCGGTGTGCGGCAAATAGACCGGCAGCAGAACGCAACCTGAGGCGCGAGCCAGTTCCGCCGCTGCTATAGAGGCGTAAAATGGCCGGCCAAACAATTCCACTTTCACGCGACTTGTCGCCGGTGGGCGATCCACCAGTAATGCGACCGTTGCGCCCGCTTCGAGTCGTCGGATGATTTCGACGAACGCAAACGGGTCTTCGCCGATAACTAAAGTATCAATGTCCCAACGCGCGCGAGACCGTTGCCGCAATTCCGTGAAGCCGCTGCCCGGTTCTGCGAGTGTGATGACTTGCAGATGGACTCCGCGTTGCGTGAGCAACGGCCCGCCAAATTCCCAATTCCCGAGATGCGGGGTCAGGAGCAGGATACCGCGCTTTTCCGACTGCGCCTTCTTAAAATAGTCCCAACCGGTCCATTCGCCGAACAAATGGTCAACGGGCAAACCGCTCTCATAACGCCAAAGGTCGGCCACTTTCAAGGCGAATTGCTCAAGCATCTTGCGGCCAGTTTGTTCGGCCGGCTTTCGCTCGCCATTAAATGCAGGCATAAAATTTTCCACGATGATCTCGCGTCGATGTCCCGCAAAACGCCAATATAACGCGGCCAGCAATCTGCTGATGCGCGCGGACATTTTAGGCGAAAGATTTCGTGCGAGCCACAATCCCAAATGCCAGAAACCAGAGCAATAGAGCGAGGAAGGCCTCATTGACGTATGCGCTCTGTTGATTGAGCTTCCAGCGAATTTGCGCCACCAAAGGGGAAGCAGATAAACTGAGATGAGCATGTTTCCCCCGATTCCAACCGCGCAGACTTCGCCAAGACTGGCCATGCCTGCATTGGTGGAAAGTGAGAGCGAGCCGAAGCCTGCAACTGCTGTTCCGCCGCAAAGCAGGAGCGCGCGCCCTACCGAGTGATGGGCGGCAGCGGTGTTGCCGTGATGCCGCCGCAAAGCAAGTTGCATAAAAATGCTGTAGTCCACGCCAGAACCAAGCATCAACGGCAGCGCCATTAGATTAAGCAAATTCCACGACCAACCCGCGAGGCGCATCAGCGTCAAAAGACAAAGCCCGCTCAGGCACAATACTGCCAAACTAAGGCAGATTTCCTGCGCACGCCGAAACGCGAGCCAAAGCGAAAGCAACACCAGTGTGACCATCGGTAACAGCACCTTCCACAAATTTTGTTGCACGCGTTGCAACAAGGCCGAGCCGAGCAATTCCCATCCGGACAAAATGAAACCGTGCGAAGCCAAATTCTGGCTTAACAGAGAAAGAGATTTTAAATCTGCCGGATGCTTGCGATCGGGAAAAAGAAAACCAGATGCGATGACTTCGCCCGGCGGATGGGCCGCGACTTTTTCCACAATCCACCGGCTCATCTCGTTTGTCGGCCAGAAAACACCCTGCTGAGAGAGCGCGCCTTGCCACGAATTGAAGATGCCATTCATCATCACGAGCGCATTCGTGCTGAAACCGGCCTCGGTGGCCCCCGAAGAAAGCTTTCCACGTTCGGCCAGCAAAGCGGGAAGTGCACGGCGATTTTCCGATTGATAATCGACACGCGGCCAGAGGGGCGTCGGCAAAGTGAAGCTGGCGATGACATGGTTCGAAACAGCTTTTTCGAGCATGGGTTGGATGGCTTCAAGACGTTTCGAAATTTCCATTTCATCACGGGCGCGGCTGATGAGCCAGAGCGGTTCCCGGTTTCCCGTCAAGTTTGCCTTCATTGCATCCAATGCCGCGTAAGCCGGACTGTTTCGAGGACGCAACGCATTTGCCGAATGATCGAGCACGGGAATTCCGCCGATGAGCAATACCAGTGCCGATCCAAACACGAACAAGGCGGTGATTCCCAAAACAAATCCTATGCGTGACGTACTCAATTGATCTGGCTGCTCGTTTTCGTGCCGGCTAGTTTGGTCAGATTTTCCGGCAGCGATTTGCTCAAGGCGCTTTTTCATCCGGTCGCGGAACAAGGGAGGCAGAAATGCAAACAACATGACTAATGCTGAAAGCATCACGCCCAGCGCAACCAGCGAGCCCAGCTGCGCGAGGCCGGGAAGACCGCCCAGATTCAGGACGAGGAACGCGCTGATGGTGGTTACCGCTGCCCAGAAAATGCTCGGGCCGATGGCTCGACGGATTTCAGGGATGATGGCATTCGGGGACGCAATGGCTTCCTGGTAATGCACCACGCCGTAATCCACAGCGAGCCCAAGCAAAATTCCGGCGAATCCAAGGCTCACGACATTGACAGCTCCGAAAAGCAACCCGCCGAACGCCAGTGTGCAACTCAAGATGATTGCCAGCAATACCAGCAACCAAAGCATTGGAATCCAGCGCCGATGAAAAAACCAGAACAAGATCGCGATGATAACCGATGTGAGGCCGATGGACGCAAACATGTCATGCTGCATCCCGCTCGAAATTTCCGCGACGAATGCCGGTCCGCCCGTATAGCCAAGCTGCACTTGTGGCGGAATTTTGCCGTGCACGCGAATCCCCTGTACAATTGCCTTCAACGCTTTCAGCCAGACGATGCAAACCTCATAATTCGCCACATCCGGTTTTGCTTTAACGAACAGGATACGGAAGGTGCCGTCTGCAGAAGCGAAAAGATTTTGTCCCTGGCCGAAAGTTGCCGCAGTGCCACCGCTGACGTTTTCGGGAAGGCTCATCAGGTTGTAGGGATCGTACGCTCGTCGCGCCAAATCCATCGGTGAAAACGATGTGGCCAGTTGGTCGCGGGCCTCGGCGAGCGTTGCGGCGATGTTTGTCCCGGACAGTCGGTTCGTGAGTTGAGCAAATTCCTTCGGCGGTTGGTTGAGCCAGAGATAAGCGATCAATTCAGCCGCCTGAGCCGGTTGTTCGAGCCACGCCGGTTCCCAAATCACAGACGTGACAAGATTGGTTTGCTTGCGCAATTCCGTCGCCAGCGTGCGGGCGGCGGATTCCGCTTCCGTCGCGTCGTCAGCGCGGATGGTGATGATTAATTCGCGCGAATCGGTAAAATAGCGCTGATAAATCTGCAATCCCTGGACGACAGGCAAATCATTGGGAAGCAAATCCAAAACATCCGTATCGAAGCGCAGGCGCGCCAAGCCTGCGATGACAAGCAATATAAAAATCGCCCCCGCCCAAAACCAATATTTCCGTCTCATGGCGAGAGATAGCCTTCCAGCGATTCACCGGATTTGCGATTTTCGAGCTGCCAGTTGCCGTCGGGCAAGGTTTGCCACGCAAGCGGCGCCGGCGGTGTTTCGCCCGCGAGACAGCGCGGGATCCAGAGCCATGGCACCCGCGCAGGCGGATTGCCGCGACCTAAGAAAGTCTTATTTTCAGGAATGGCATGGACCTGCCAGGAATTTTTCGTGGATTGCGCCGTGAAGAAGGGCAGGGGAGTTTTTGTGAATTGCACGAAGGTGCTGCCGTCTGGATTTGTGGCCACTACCAGCTCACCGGCGAT
>DASRBR010000491.1:0-8688 GCA_035653495.1 Verrucomicrobiia bacterium | reverse complement strand
CCACCGGCCCGATACCCGCGCGGTTCATTGCCGGGATGGCGGCGTTCTTGTAAAATGCATCAAAACGTTTTTGCATCGGCCCGCGGCGCAATCGATAAACGCGCAACTCATAAAATTCGCGCCCGGCACGTTCACTGTTTTCGGCATCGGCGCCATGCAGGACGGTGGCCAACGTCCCAACACCTGCGGCAGCAACGGAAGTTTTCAGGAATTTGCGTCGTTTCATAGA
This sequence comes from Verrucomicrobiia bacterium, assembly GCA_035653495.1. Lineage (GTDB taxonomy): Bacteria > Verrucomicrobiota > Verrucomicrobiia > Limisphaerales > Pedosphaeraceae > DATAUW01. The sequence goes on along the minus strand of DASRBR010000491.1, from coordinate 8,459 downwards.
GTGGAACTGAGATTAACCACCAAGACACAAAGACACCAAGAGGAAAAGAAGGCTGTTGCCTTGATATCTTTGTGTCTTGGTTGTCACATGGCGATTGACTGGAAAAGAAGCTTGCTTTCACCGGCTTTGTAAGCGAAAGGTTCTTCATGACTTGCAGGGTCAAAGTGAAAAATGGGGCCATTCCATTGCCTCCGGGCGTGCATTTGCCGGATGGCGCCGAGGTCCAGTTGACGATACCGGATTCGTCAAAAGAGATGTCCTTTGCCGAGCGTTATTCCGACTATATCGGCGCTGCAACTGATTTGCCTTCCGATCTCGCTTCCAACCTTGATCACTATGTCCACGGAAACCGGAAGAAATGAAAACCGGTATTCGCGGATGCGTTTTACTTCGTTGCGCTATTAAACAAGGCTGACCAATACCACGCCAAGGCCGTTTCGTTCGCCAATCAATTTCGTGGTGAACTTGTAACCACACAATGGGTTTTGATGGAGGTGGCTGATGCTCTGGCAGACTCGGAACATCGGCGCGTAGTCGCTCCGTTCATCCAGCAGTTGAGCAGCGATTCCAAGGTAAAAATTATAGCCGCGGACGCGCAATCATTTCGTGAAGGATTGGAGCTTTATCATCGCCGCTCAGACAAAGACTGGTCGCTCACTGACTGCATATCTTTTGTCCTCATGAAGGCCGAGCGGTTGACGGATGCTCTGACCGGCGATCGGCATTTTGAACAGGCGGGGTTTAAAGCCCGGCTTGCCTGACGGATTTATTTTCATCACAGCATCTCCAGCACCCTTTTTAACTCCGCGTCCGTGTTGTAAAAATGCGGGGAAAGGCGGATGTAACGCCGGCCTTTGCGGTCCACGCGCAGGGAGGTGACGATGTTCGCATCCAATAATTTTTGGTGCAGCGCAGCCATGTCGCCTTCGGTTCGATAAAACGAAACGATGCCGCTGGCGTTTTCTGGCGCGTCATTGGCCCGCAGAACATTGTAACCCCTGGTCTGCAGCGCGGGCACAAGCCATGCGCGTTTGCGCAGCAATTCCGCCGCGATGTTTTCCACGCCAATCTCCAAAATCAATTCCATGGCCGCGACCAGTCCCACGATGCCCAGCAAATTGTGCGTGCCGGCTTCGAACCGATGCGCATCGCGCCGGTAAACGATTTGCTCCTGCGCGACAAAGTTCGGGCAACGCACGTTGTTCCAGCCATGGACCGGCGGACGCAATTTTTCCTGAAGCGCATGCCGCACGTAAAAAATGCCGGCAGCGCAGGGGCCGAGCAGCCATTTGTGCGCGTCGGCGGCCAAAAAATCAATGTGCTCGACCGTTGTCGGAAACGCGCCAAGCGTCTGGATGCCGTCCACGCAAAATAAAATGTCCCGCTCGCGCAAAAATTTGCCGATTGCCTGGTGATCCAATCGCGTGCCAGTCACAAAATGACACGACGCCAGCGCCACCAGCCGCGTCTGTTCATCCACCTGGCCCATGACGTCAATCGGCCGGATGACGCCCAGCTCGCGCGTGTTGATGAGCCGCACCTGCACGCCGCGTTCCGCCAGCGCCATCCAGGGATAAACATTCGCGGGATAATCGTCGAAATAAATGAGGATGTTGTCGTTTTTGCGAAGATTGAGACCGGCGGCAACGTAACTCAACGCCAGCGAAGTCGGCCCGACAAACGCGATTTCCTCCGGTTGCGCATTCAACAAACGCGCCGCAAGTTTGCGCCCGGTTTCCAGGATCCCCGGATAGATGCACATCTCCTGGTCGGATTCGCTTGCCTGTTGCGCGTAATTGAAGATGGCTTCGGCAACGCGCCGCGGCAAGGGGCAATCGCCGGCGTGCGCGAGAAAATTTTTTTCGCGCGTGACCGGGAATTCGCGGTTGCGCAACGCTTCATCACTGAGAATTTCGGCGAGCGTCATGGGAACCAATCAGAAACCTCCAGCTTTTCTGACTTGATCAAAATAGCTTGTATAAAATCGGATGACCCAAAGCGCAACTAATCCCGCGACGATCAAATAAATCGCCTTCGGGACCATCAACGTGAGTATCTTGACTTTCTGCGTTCCTTCATCGCGATAATAAACATGCAGTCGGCGCAGCGACTCGTCCAATTGCCCGCTCACTTCGCCGGAATGATACAGATTGGCGAACAACTCGGGGAACTGCGAGCGCGCCGCGTTCACGACTTCGGCCGGCGTCTGCCCCGCGTTCACCTGCGGACGCCATGCGACCACCGTCCGGTACATCGCCGGTGAACCGCTCGCCGCCGCCGCCATTTCCCAGGCTTCAAGGATGTTCACGCCCGCGTTGATCAGGGCTTCTAATGCCGCCGACAAACGCGATAATGCCAGGCAATGCCGCGCCGAACCGAGCACGGGCACGGGCCGCAGCAATCTTTCCAGGAACGAGCGCCATTTCACACCGCGCCTGCCTTGCGCTGCATAAATGACCAGGAAAACAACGATGTAAACCGGCACCAACACCACAAGGATGCTCATCCCGAATCCAAACAGGCTTTCGGCACCTTGGACCCATTTTACGAAAGCGAAAATCAAGATGCCGAAATGCAACAGGAAAACGGGGTAGAGCAAATCGCCTATCATCCGGCGCGCGACTGCGGCGCGGTCTTCATAATAGTCGCTCAGCAAACGGAACACGGCATCAAGCCGCCCGCTTTTTTCGCCTGCTTCAACCAGCGCAAGGTCGAACGAAGGGACCCATTTGCCGAGGTGTTGCATGGCTTCGGAAAGTGTCGTGCCCTGCGAAACCTGCGCAATCATTTCCTGCGTTGGCTTGCGGAAGGAGTGCGCGGGCGGGTTGCGCGAAATCATGTCCAACGCCTTGAGGACGGGAATGCCGGCGGTGAGCAACTGTCCGAACTGGCGGTAAAATTGACCGCGGCGGATAAGCTGGCCGGGCGTGATAATGAGCGGCATAGCGCGCGCGCCCGTTCTGCTTAAACGACGACCTTGTCGAAGCTGGCCTTGAGATCGCGTTTGCTGCGCAAGCCGACAATTTGCTCGGCGACCTGTCCGTTTTGGAAGAGCAGCAACGTTGGAATGGCGCGCACGCCGTATTCGCTTGCCAGGTTCTGATGGTCGTCAATATTGACCTTGGCGATGGTGAGGCGGCCGGTGTATTCGTCGGCCAGTTCGTCGAGAATGGGAGCGATCATTTTGCAGGGACCGCACCATTCAGCCCAGAAATCCACCAAAACAGGCGTCGGCGATTTGAGGACTTCACTCTCGAAATTATCGTTGGTCAACGTAATGATGTTCGAGGATGCCATTGTGAGGGTTTGGGTATGGTTGAAAGCCGTTAAGCTCAAGGCGGCGTGAACAGCGTCAGGCAATAGATGGTCGTGCCGATGGCGAGCAATGCTGCAACGGTCGCGCCAATGGCCAGGCCCACGTCCAATCCGCCGACCGTCGGACGCGCCGGCGGAGGCGGCGGGCGCTGTTGCATGGGCTTTGGACCAGCAGCGGCAACGGGAGCGGCGCCGACGCGCGGTGCGGCGGCTGCAGCCGGAGCAGCAGCGGCAGGTGGAGGAGGCGTGGGCGGCATTCCCGGCGCACCGGCAGAAGGACCGCCGGGCGGTAAAGTGGGCAGTTTGATTGTCGGAGCGGCGGAAGGCTTGGGCGGCAGATTGATGCGCACCGTTTCCTTCTTGGGCTGGACTTTGGAGGGTTCTCCCGGCTTGGGTGGAAGCGCGCCGCCGGGCAAACTAGGATTCATATCGGCCATATGCTGTTACTATGTGTACCGGCAAAAGTAAGGTTGCGCCGCGCCACTGTCAAACTCTTAATGCGGGTGATTGGCACCGGCAAAGACAGAATTAAGCCACAGATGGCACAGATTCCACAGACAGACAAACTGGCCGAACAAAATCTGTGGGATCGGTGCCATCTGTGGCTTTGGTTCGTTTTCAAAAAATTGGATCGAGAAAAATGGATGCTGGTTTCGCCTGCCTACACGCTTGCAAGCCTGCCGTTTCCCTTTATCTTCGTTATCCTGTCCCTCAGAGCAGGCCGATTACATGAAAACATCTCATTTCACCAAACTAATGACGGTTACGACGGCGGCTTTGATGCTTGCCGGCCAATTCCCAATCCACGCCCAGGAAGCCGCGCCCAAGGTGCCGCGCTTCTCGGTGGATTACATGGACCGTTCCGTGGATCCCGCCGTGGATTTTTACCATTTCGCCGACGGCAACTGGCTCAAGAACAATCCCGTGCCCGAAGACAAATCGCGCTGGATGAGTTTCGACGAAGTGCGGGAGCGCAACTGGAAATTGATCCACGGCTTGCTCGATGCGGCTGCGGCCGATACTGCCGCGCCCGCGAAATCACCCCGCGGCGAAGTCGGCGCGTTCTTCGCGTCGGCCATGGACACCAACCGCATCAATGAACTCGGTTTCAAGCCGCTGGAAAAAGATTTCGCGCGCATCGCGGCCCTCAAGTCCACTGACGAACTGATGCAGCTTCTGGCCGAATTTCACCTGCGTGACGTGGGCGGGATGTTCGGCGTGTATTCGTCTCCCGACTCGAAGGACAGCTCGGTCTATGCGCTGCATTTCAGCCAGGGCGGATTGAGCCTGCCCGATCGCGATTATTATTTGAGCGACGGTTTCGCCAAACAACGCGAGGCCTACACCAACCACATCGCCAAAATGTTCGAGCTGACCGGCGAAAAGGAAGCTGACGCCCAATCTGACGCGGCAACGGTGCTCGAGTTGGAAACTGCGCTTGCCAAGGCCAGCAAATCGCGCACGGATTTGCGCGATCCCATCGCCAATTACCACAAATTCACCGTCGCCGAAATCGAATCGAATTATCCCGATCTGGAGATCAAGACTTACCTTTCCACCGATGGTTTGGATCACGTGCAGAAAGCCATCGTGGGCCAGCCGGAATTTTTGGCTGCGCTCGACAAATTGGTAAAGGAACGTCCGTTGAGCGATTGGAAGACGTATTTGCGGTGGCATGTGTTGCATTCGGCCGCGCCGTTATTGCAAACGGAAGTTGAGAAGGAAAATTTCGCCTTCTTCGGCACCGTTTTGAGCGGCCAGCCGCAACAGGAACCGCGCTGGCAACGCGCCGCCCGTGTCATCGACCGCAGCATCGGCGAGGCGCTGGGCCAGCTTTTCGTGGAGAAATATTTTCCGCCCGAAGCCCGCGCGCGCATGAACGAACTCATCGGCAATCTCAAGGCCGTTTTGCACGACCGCCTCGAACGGCTCACGTGGATGACCGAGCCGACGAAGGCCAAGGCATTGGCGAAGTTCAACGCATTGACGCAGAAGATTGGTTACCCGCAGAAATTCCGCGATTATTCGAAGGTGCAAATCGTTCGGGACGATTACCTAGGCAACGTTCAGCGCGCGGCGATTTTTGAATCAAAACGCGAACTCGCGCGCATCGGCAAGAAAGTGGACAAGAAGGAATGGGAGATGACACCACAAACGGTCAACGCCTATTTCAATCCGTTGCAGAACGAGATCGTTTTTCCCGCCGGCATTTTGCAGCCGCCCTTTTTTGACGTGACCATGGACGATGCGGTGAATTACGGCGGCATCGGCGTGGTCATCGGCCACGAAATGACGCACAGTTACGACGACCAGGGCCGCAAATACGACGCGCATGGAAATCTGCACGATTGGTGGACGGAAGCGGACGCAAAAGCTTTCGAGGAACGCGCGCAAAAGGTCGTTGATCAATACAGCAACTACAAGCCGCTGCCCGGCGTGCATGTGAATGGCCGTCTCACCCTCGGCGAAAACATCGCCGACTTGGGCGGCGTGAACATCGCCTATGAAGCCTTGGAACGGGACCTGGAAAAACATCCCGAAAAGCGCAAGAAGATTGACGGCTTCACGCCGGAGCAGCGGTTTTTCATTTCGTTCGCGCAAGTCTGGCGCGCGAATTGGCGCGAGCCAGAATTGCGCCGGGATTTGATCGTTGACCCGCATTCGCCGGGGCAATTCCGCGCCGTCGGGCCGAGCGAAAATGTCCAGGCGTTCTACGACGCGTTCAACATCAAGCCCGGCGAACCGATGTATCGCCCGCCGGACCAACGCGCAATTATTTGGTAACGTGCCCGAAAACGCCACAACGCAATCGAGTCCGGACGCGCCCGTCCACAAACGGCGCGCGCGTTATCGCGGCACGCATCCGCGCCATTTTGCGGAGAAATACAAGGAACAAAATCCGGAGCGTTACGCGGCCGATGTCGAAAAAGTGCTTGCCAGCGGCAAAACGCCTGCGGGCAGTCACCGGCCGATTTGCGTTCGCGAAATCATGGAACTGCTCGCGCCCAAGCCCGGTGATTTGGCCGTGGACGCCACGCTCGGCCATGGAGGTCACGCGCTCGAAATCCTTCGCGCCATTCTTCCCGCCGGAAGATTGTTTGCGATGGATGTTGACCCGCTGGAATTGCCGCGCGCCGAAGCGCGGCTTCGCTCCACAGGCATTCCGCCGGAAGCGCTGGTTGTGCGGCGCTCCAACTTTGCCGGGTTGCCGCAATTTCTTGCCGCTGAGGGAGTCGAACGCGTGGACATTGTGCTGGCTGATCTTGGCGTTTCCTCGATGCAGATTGACAATCCCGAACGCGGCTTCTCTTTCAAGTTCGACGGCCCGCTCGATTTGCGCATGAACCCGCAGCGCGGCCAGCCAGCATCGGCGTTTCTTGCCAATGTGAGCGAAACCGAACTGGCGCGGATTTTGGAAGAGAACGCCGACGAAGCGCGGGCAGCTTTGATTGCGCGCGCCATCTGCAAGGCGCGTGACATCGCGCCCATTCTCACCACGAAAACCCTGGCGCGAACCGTCCAGGAAAGTTTCGGCGCATCACGGCCTTCCAAGGAATCGGTTGACGACACGATCCGCCGAGTTTTTCAAGCGTTGCGCATCGCCGTGAACGACGAATTCAGCGCGCTGGCAACTTTTCTGCGCAATCTGCCAGGCTGTTTGACATCCGGCGGGCGCGTAGCGATCCTTACCTTTCATTCCGGCGAAGACCGGCGCGTGAAAAAGGCGTTTCAAGCCGGCGAACGCGAGGGCATTTACGCCAGCATTGCGCGTAATGTGGTTCGTCCCACCGTCGAAGAAATCCGGGCCAATCCGCGCGCTTCCTGCGCGAAGCTGCGTTGGGCCATCCGCGCATGAACACTGATTCACGGCTCATGATATTGCGAATACTTTTTCCAGCCGGTCAATTTCTGGTCGGAGCCGAAGGTGAGGCGAAGGTATTCGTTGGGAGCAGGCGCGGTGCCCAATGGAATGGGATTGTCGGGGCGTGTCGGCGTGACGGTGGGATCGCCAGTGCCGGGCTCGGAAGTGTCGGGCGTGCCGGTTTCACTTTTGCGTATGCGCCAATCCGCAACGATGGTGCCGTCACTCAGGGTTGTGGAATGGAGCGGCTTGCCGAGGTCTTGCAACGCGAGTGCATAGGAGTAATTGCCGATGCGCTTGTCCCAATTGACGAGAGGCGATTTCGCGGTGCTGCAACTCGTGAGAAAAACCATCAGCATCCAGGCGAAGCAGGCGGCAAATGCGCAATTTTGCCAACGCCCGCGCTTCATGGTGTCTCCACTTTCACAGACAGCCAGACGGCCCGAACGTCAGGCGCCCCAAGCGGCAACGGTCTCATCGGAATGAAAGTGAACCAAGGTTTCATAAGGATGAGCGGGGCTGTTCCGCGCGCAACTGCGCGATGCTTACGGTCCGGTCTTGCGTTGGTCCAGCGTCGAAGGCACGTGCGGCGTGGCAACGTGATTCAACGGATTGCGCAGGTGAGCGGAGCTTGTGGTATTCACCAGCGTGCCGTCTTCGAGGATGAAGAGCGGGGGGTTCACGCGGGCATTGCGAAAAGTCACTTCATACATCGGCTGGTCGGTTTCGATTTCGGTGATGTCCCTGATCTCCGAAGCGCCGCCATAAACCAGGACGGTGTGTTTCACCTCAGCAGGCAAAAAGAAATATTTTGTCCCGACACTGGTCAATGCCATCGGCCGGACGTTCCGCACGATGACATCCGACCGTTGGCAAACGCATCCGGTGAAAAGCATGAGGATTGCAAGAGTTCCAACAACTGAGGTTTTCATATGCATCGCATTACAGCGCATAAAACTGTGCCCGTCAATCAAGCGTTTCAATGGGGAAATGTCCTTGGCAGCGGCGACGGACCTTTTTCAGCAGCCCAAACATTGAGCGAGAATTCAAGGCGTGTTACTGATGCTGTGATGCAGGCGCAAGAGTTAATAGAATTTCGCGATTCGCCGATTCATGGCCTCGGTGGTTTTGCGATGCGCGATATCCACGCCGGCACGCGTTTGGTCGAGTATTTGGGACGCAAGATCGACAAGAAGGAATCGTTGCGCCAATGCGAACTCGAAAACCCATACGTTTTTTGCATTAATGATGATTACGATTTGGACGGCAACGTGGACTGGAA
>DASRBR010000490.1:0-2816 GCA_035653495.1 Verrucomicrobiia bacterium | reverse complement strand
GAAGGCGACGCGAACGAGCCGTCGATTGAAGTGGCTTCAACGGTCACACCGGCGACGGCTGGACCTAAAACTGACCGACATGTATTTGACCAGCAGGAAGCGAATGCACCGATAAATGCCAGCGATGCACCTGCCCCCGCGAGCAATGCAACGAGCGCGGCCCCGGCTGAGACGCAGCAGCCGAAGAAACCGAAGGAGACAAAGCAACCCGATTTGATGCCTGCCGAGGAAGAGCGGACGCCGCAACAAAGCTTGGAAGTGTTCATGGGCGAGAACGGCGTGTCTTTCGACAAGTTTCGCAAATGGGCGGAGGAAACAGACCGGCTCGCCGATGCATCAAGTTTCGCGTCCTGGGCGGACCTGCCAACGGAGTTTGTCGAAGCTCTGAGCAAGGACAGCCGGTCGATCTCACGGTGCATCACACGGTGCAAGACGTATTGACGGTTTGGACACTCCCCGAGTGTTGCTCGCGGGCAACAGCCTAGATGCATGGGCGGATTGCATCCCAAACGCGGGAAAGCGTGACAGCCGGAGAGACGGCAAAAGATTTTATGGATAACAAGTGCGTCGTCTGCGGTTCGCCGATTGGAAAAAAGCGATTGTCCAGAAACAAGGTTCGCCCGACGAACACTTGTTCGCCGAATTGCACGGCCAAGCGGGACGGCAAAGAGAAAGAACCTAAATTCCGACTATGCGTCAATTGCTCGTCGCCGATTCGGGACTTCGACACTTCCTGCCAGTCATGCGGAGCAACTGATTTTGAAACATGAGCACACCATTTCAACCCAACACGGAAGGCGTTTTTTACGATGTTCCTGCGGAGGTTTATCACAAAGCGCCTGGCGTCAGCCAAAGCACGTTGAAGGCGTTCGACGATGCGGGCAGTCCAAAGCATTTCAAGACGATGCCGCGAAAGCCGTCATCGCCAGATATGCAGTTCGGGACGTTGGTTCATGCGGCCGTATTGGAGCCAAAGACGTTCGACTCCCTGTTTTACGTGCGCCCTGACACTTATGGCCCGGAAAAAAAGCCATGGCACAACGGCGCGGCGGCTTGCAAGACGTGGAATGACCAGCACGAGGATAGATCAATCATTTTGGACAGCGCGACGTATGCGCGGATTGTTGCTTGCGCGACGGCAGCAAAGGAACGGGCCGGTTTGTTTTCGAAGGCGCTCAATTCGAAAAATGCTCGCCGTGAGGTTTCGTTTTTCAAACGAGACGCGGAAACGGGTTTGCTGCTTAAGGCCCGCGCCGATCTGTTGGCAGTCACAGCGGGCGATGAAAAAATCATTTTCGATTTGAAGAAAGTCGAGACCGGCTGCGGGAACGAAAAGGAGTTCCAAAAGCAGGTCTTGGAATACGGCTATTACATCCAAGCGGCTGCGTATCTGGAAATCACCGGCGCGGCAGAAATGTATTTCGTGCCGTTCGATGACGATGCGCCGTTCGACTGCAACATCTGGTCGCTGCATCCCGAATGGTTACAACTTGGACGCTTGGAATATCGGCGGATGCTGCGGGCTTACGCTCAGTGCGTAAAGACTGATACGTGGCCCGGTTATCCGCAGGACGGTCGGGAACTGCCGTTGCGAGACTGGTTGCGCAAGCGCATCACGGAATTGAACGCGGCGGAAACGATGGAGTTTTTGAAGTCGTTGCCGGTGAAGGAGGCTGCCGCGTGAGGCGCTACCCACATAAATGCCGCACCAAGAATTGTCGTGGGTCGGCTACGAAATCGGGACATTCGCCCTATTGCTCCAAGTGTCGTTCAAGGCGATTCGCTGAAAGGCATCCTTTAAAATATGCCTTCAAAAACCTCCGTCACAGAGCAAGACAGCGCGGACATGATTTTGGCCTCTCCTTTGATGAGTTTGCTCGGTTTGCAGTCGCTTCTGGCTGGCTGGAAAAGAAAGGCCGCACGAAGGAGTGCCTCTCGATTGATCGGATTAACGACGAGCGCGGTTACTTCGCGGACAACATTCAGGTTTTGACCGTATCCGAAAATTTACGCAAGCGATACGTGCCGTTCTTCAAGAACAAAGAGCAGGAACGCGCTGCAATCGCGGAAGCAGAGGAACGGATGCGCCTCGAAATGCAAAACCACCCTGATTGGAGCGTCAACTAATGCCCATAACCCCACAACAGTTTCAGGACATGCAGGCGCGGGTTAACCGCAATCCGTTGCGCGAACCAGAAGTGAAGTCGCCGCCCGCAACCGAGCGGATTTTGCATGACCGCATCATGGAGTTCTGCGACTCGCAGTGGCCCAGGTGGAAATTCATTCACGCCCGGATGGACATGCGTTCCACGATTGCGGTTGGAGCGCCGGATTTTACGATCTTCGTCCCTGGCGGAAAGGTTGTTTGCGTCGAATGCAAGCGGAAGGGGCAGAAACCGACAGTGCAACAATCCGCATGGCGCATGGAGATGAACAAGCTTGGGCATGACATCAAGCTTATCACATCCATGGATGAGTTTATGGATGTTGTGAAAGGGATGCTGCCGTGAGAACAGCCATCGCTCTTTACAAGCTTCGTTGGCAGCGCGAGCGGGCAAAGAAGTTTTATAGGGAAGGCTTAACGTGTCGCGGGGCGGAGCGCATCAACAGCCAGCATCATGAACTGCGCGGCTTGACGGGCATTGAGCGTGTTCGCGCCAGGAACCGCAACTGGATGCGAAGGAAGGCTGACGAAAACCGGGCGAAGGGTTTGACGGCGAAAGGGAAACCGACAAAGCGAAATTTGACGCGGCCTCAGTTGAAGGGTTTGCGCGGCAGGGAGCGCGAGAACGTGCGGCAAAAGTTGTGGCGGGCGG
>DASRBR010000489.1:0-2456 GCA_035653495.1 Verrucomicrobiia bacterium | reverse complement strand
AACAACGCCTGCTGGCCGCAATCGCCATAGCCATGTGAACGGCAATAATCGCTGATGTTGCGGATGGTCGAATATTCGGTCGCGTAACTGTAAAGCAGATTGTCGGAAAGCCAGTCGTAAATCTTTTTCGCCTTCAACATCGGGTTGGTCTCGTTACCGACGATTTTTGCCGAGAGTGCCTTGATTTCCGGCGTGAACACCACATGCGGGGCTTCGCTGGTAAATTTTTTCACGGCGTCATCGTTCGCGTCGTACGGCTTTATTTTGTCCGGATGCAAATCAAAGTAAACGCCGCGCGTCGTGAATTCGTAATCAATCTTGAACTCGGTTTCCTTGCCCGCCTGCGCCGGTTCCTCGAAATAAATCGAGCGAATGGAGCTGTCCTCGGCATCAATGGATTTCGGCGCGGGCGAACTGGAATGCAGCTTGAAACCGTATTGAAACGGATACGTGCGCGGGATGGGAAGCCACGCGCGGATGGTTTGGCCGGCAGGCGCGGCATCGGCATCGGCGGTGACGGTCATCGTGACTTGAAACGTCATCGGCAGGACGTAAGGAGTTTTCTCGGCCAACGCGGCCTTTTTGATGGCATGGACCACCTCGAGGCGCTCGCTGGGCAAGCGTTTCGGTTCCTGCGGTTCACTGCGCCGCGCATCCAACTCGCGATGGCGGAAGAAAAGATTGTTCGGGCTGGAATTGAAAAAAAATTCCTTGCCGTCAATCGTGCGCCGGTCGAACCGTCCTTCGCTGACCCATTTATTGAACTCGTCGCGTGTCAAATCCTTGATCATCCCGTTCAACTGGTCGAACAAATCATTGCGCGTCAGCGAATAGTCCTCGCGGATGCGTTGCAAGCGGTCCAATTCGAACTTGAGCGACTTGAGATCGGCGCGCGGGGTCTTGCCACTGTCAATCGCGGCTTGCAGCAGAGCGCGGGCTTGCGTGAAATTGCCGTTCAGTTCCAATTGCGATGCCTCGTTCACGATGATGTTTTGCGCAAGCAGCCTGCCCGCCAGTCCCGCAGCGAGCAAAATCAAAACCAAAATCCGTTTCATATCAGGATTCCAAAGCGGCCAGCGCAGCGAGAACATGCTGCTTTTTCGCCTGCCAGTCGGCAAGACGTTTCTCATGTTCGCGCAACACTTCCATCGGCACTTTTTGCGTGAACGCCGGGTTCGCCAGCTTCTGCTCAACCTTCACGATCTCGGCGTTGATCTTTTCCAGTTCCTTTGTCAACCGCGCCTTCTCCGCCGCGATGTCAATCAATCCTTCCAGCGGCAGGAACAATTCGCCCAAATCCGAATGCACTGCGGGCGTTCCTTTTTTGGGAACGTAATCGGGTTCAAGCTCAAGCGTCTCGGCATTGAGCAAAATTTTCAACACCGCCGCGTCATGCGGCGTGATGTGCGCCGCCGGTTTCAGGATGAACTTCACCTTCTTGCCCGACTGGATGTTCGCCTCGCGACGCAGATTGCGGCCTTGCGTGACCAACGCATATTTTTTATCGGCCATTTCGAGGTAGCAATCGTCGAGGCCATAATGGCCGAGAAAATCGTCGTCGAACGGCTTCGGCCACGGCGCATACATGATGCTTTGGCCGCCCTGGTTTTCCGGCATGTCCGCCGAGTAACCCATCCCGTGCCACAATTCTTCTGTGATGAACGGCAGAAACGGATGGAAAAACCGCAACGTATGCGACAACACGAAATCAATCACCGCGAGCGTGTTTTGTTTGCGCGCCGCGTCCTCGGACTGGAACACCGCCTTGGTCGTTTCGAGATACCAATCGCAAAATTCGCCCCAGAAAAAGCGGTAAAGCGTCTGCGTCGCTTCGCTGAATTTGTATTCGGCGAGCGAAGTGGATAGCTCGTGTAACGCGATATTCAACTTGAGCAAAATCCATTTGTCATCGCCGGTGAGAAGTTGCGGATTTATTTCTTCCTGCACTTCACTGCCCTGCATCTGACGAAAACGGCAGGCGTTCCAAAGTTTGTTGCAGAAATTGCGGCCGAGCTCGACATGTTGTTCGTCGAACAAAATGTCCTGGCCGAGCGGCGCCGAGCGCATCACGCCGAAACGCAACGCATCCGCGCCATATTTGCCGATAAGATCGAGCGGGTCGGGCGAATTGCCGAGCGACTTCGACATCTTGCGCCCCTGTTTGTCGCGGATGATGCCGGTGAAATAGACGTTGCGGAACGGCAGGTCGCCCATGAACTCGTATCCCGCCATGATCATGCGCGCGACCCAAAAGAAAATGATGTCCGGCCCGGTGACAAGGTCGGTCGTTGGATAAAACTTCTTGAGCGTGGGTGTCGATTCCGGCCAACCCATCGTGGCGAAAGGCCAGAGCCAGGAACTGAACCAGGTGTCGAGGACGTCGGGGTCTTGTTCCCAACGCTCAAGCTCCAACGCTGAAATTACTTTTGGATTGATTGTGCAAATTTGAACTTTTA
>DASRBR010000488.1:0-3016 GCA_035653495.1 Verrucomicrobiia bacterium | reverse complement strand
TAATACGCGTAACTGATTTTGGCATTCGCGAACGGCTGTCCATCCGGCAAGGGACTGTCCTTGCAACCAGGACAGGTGAAATATTCCGTGCTGGTCGTGGAACGCGGCACCAACAGGCTCAGGACAGGCTCGGAAGTCTTCGGCTTGTCGAGCGCCGGCAGGCGGTCATTGTTGTCCGTGGAATACGTGCGCAGGGCCAGATAAATGAACTGAAGATTTTTCTCGCATTGGGTCATTTGCTTCACCTGAAAATTTTTTGCCCCGCTGCTCCAATACGCCGTGAACAGGATGAGGATGATGGCCATTACCACCAGCAGTTCAATCAACGAAAATCCCCGCGCACGGATGCAACGGCCATTGTGGCTGCGAATTGGACTGGGAATGCCATCCCGGATCATAAAACCAAATATCTCCGAAAGGGTTCGTTGTGGCAATAGTTTAGAACGGACCGGAAACATCGAACATCGAACATCCAAATGCAGGAAGTCAGGAACATTCGATGTTCGGCGTTCGACGTTGGATGTTCGATGTTTCATTGCTTTAGGTTCATTGCTTTGGGTCGTCCGACCACCTGCCGATTAAATTTATTTTTTCAATAGAGTGTTTTAGCGTGTTTTAGAGTGGTCTAAGTGCGACAAGGTGCAACAAGGTGCAACGAAAAGCATGAAAATCCCGCGGAGCGCTCGCATAAGTGAAACGTTCCCCGTTGCAGAGAAACCCAGTGTTTGGGCCTCCCGGTTCCGATTTTTTTTCTGATAGCTGAAACCAGGTGAAACAAGCTGAAACGAGCTGAAACGGCCGGTCAAAATCCCGCGTTTCGGGGCTGACCTTTCGTAGCCGATCGGTTCAACCGAACTCCACGCGGACAAGGCTGTCCGCGCTCCCATCAAGCTTCGAGCATCCCGCCACCCATCCCTCCAACACTCCATTACTCCATTTTCGCTTTTCATGCCGGCTATTCTATCACGCGCTGTCAAACGTACCGTAGGTATCAGCTTTCCTTGATTACCAAAAACTTAGATGGCTTTTCGTAAAACGTTTTGAAATTGCCGGCGCAATTCCCTTCTGTTCATTCGGTCGATTCTGTCTAATCTTTCCCCGCATGGCGCACATCCATGAGAAAATTGATTTTACCGTGGCGATTTTTGTCGTTCACAATGGCAAAATCCTTTTGATCCATCATCGCAAGCTCGATAAATGGCTGCCGTTGGGCGGGCACATCGAGCTGGATGAAGACCCGGAAATCGCCGCGTTGCGCGAGGCGAAGGAGGAAAGCGGTCTTGACGTCGAACTGATTGGCGAACGCCCGCCCACCACCGAACCGGGCACACGCGCGCTGATCGCCCCGCGTTTCCTGGACATCCATCGCATCACCGAAACCCATGAGCACATCGGTTTGATTTATTGGGCGCGCCCAAAGAACAATTCCGACACCAAACTCGCCGAAGCCGAGCATCATGACATCCGCTGGTGTTCCGCCAAAGAACTCGACGCGCTCCAACCCGCAATGTCCAACGCGGTCAAATGGTATTGCCGCAAGGCGATTGAGGAGATTGGACGTTGATCGTTCACCTCAATAGGACATATGAAAATCGCCATGCAAGGCGGCCGCTCAAATATTATTGCATCGTGGGGAAATTGAATGCTTCCTTTCCCCTCACCCCGACCCTCTCCCTTTGGGAGAGGGAGCATCATTCTCCGCCTTGGTTGCAAACCGAATCGGTTCAGTCGATTCAAACGCAGATAAATGGTTCTCCCTCTCCTTGGGAAGAGGGTTGGGGTGAGGGGGACAGCGAGGTAAGCCGCCTCAAACGCATTTTAAAAATCTAAAATGTCTGAACTTGTTGAAAAAATAATCCAACCACAACCTTCGACAGAGAGGCGGAATGGTCATCGCCGGTTGAAGCTCGGTTTCTTCGTGCTGGAGGGCCTGAATGCCTTGGCCACCGGCTATTATTTCAATTACCTGCCGTTTTATTTGCAGAAACATTTTGGGTTCGGGGATCGGCGCAATCTGCTCATCACCGCGCTTTATGGATTCTGTTACATGTTCGCCGCGGCCTACGGCGGCCGGTTCGGAAAAAAGCACGGCTATTTTCTTTCGTTGCGCATCGGGTTTGTTGGAATGGGGATTTTCATGGCGTTGGGAGGAATTGCGCCGCATTTTCTCGGCTATTTGCATCCGTTGATGCTGCTGCAAATCTTGATTGTGATCGGCTGGACGTTGACGATGTGCTTCACCTGGCCGTCCTTGCAAGCCGTTCTCAGCCACGCGCAAACCCCCACCGAATTGCCGCACACCGCCGGCATTTACAACATGGTCTGGGCGGGCGCATCGGCGCTGGCGTATCTGACCAGCGGCGCGTTGCTCGATCGTTTCGGCGGTGAAATTTTGTTTTGGGTCCCTGCGGGGATTCACGTTGTGCAACTCGCATTATTGCCCGCGCTCGAAAAGCTAGACCGCTCACTGCCTGTCGTGCAACCTGCCCCCCCGATCGAACCGCTCCCGGAATTGAATCCGCGCCCCATCGCGCGCGCGAAAACGTTCGTGCGCCTGGCTTGGATCGCCAATCCGTTCGCGTACATGGCGATTTACGGCGTCATTCCCATCATCCCGCATTTGGCGAAGCAGTTCGATCTCTCGCCAACTTATGCCGGGTTGGTTTGTTCAATTTGGTTTTGGGTGCGCGTGGGAGCGTTCGCAACATTTTGGTTGTGGGCGGGCTGGCATTATCGTTTCCGTTGGTTGCTGGCGGCATTTGTTGGATTGATCGCCAGTTACATTGCCATCGCAATGAGCGTCAGCCTGGGAATGTTGATTGGCGCGCAGGTGGTGTTCGGATTGGTGGTGGGCTTGATTTATTATTCGTCGCTTTTTTATTCGATGGATGTGGGCGAATCACGCGGCAAACGCGGCGGATTTCATGAAGCGGCGATTGGCCTGGGCATCTTCGTCGGCCCGGCGACTGGCGTGGGTGCGTTGCAAACCTTTCCGAACCATCCCAACGCCGGAACC
>DASRBR010000487.1:0-8894 GCA_035653495.1 Verrucomicrobiia bacterium | reverse complement strand
GATAGAGGATGGAGAATGGCCAAGGGCAAGATGACCGATGCTCGATACTGGATGCTCGGGGGTAGGGACATTGCGCTGTCCCGCATGCGGGATCCGCGGACGGCCCAAGCGGTCCGTCCCTACCACGCCGCATTATCCGACACAAGGCGACACTATCCGACACAGCCCGGGAACGCATCGTTACATGGTTACATGGTTGCATCGTTACAACCATGCGGAGGGCGCTAAAAAATTTTTATTTTTTTAGCCCGGTTTATCCGCGACAAGGCGCGACAAGGCGCGACAAGGCGCGACAAGGCGTGACAAAGGATGGCGAAAGGCAAGATGTTCGATGCTCGATGCTCGAAAGCCCGCTCATCCAGCATCAAGGATCCTGCATCCAGCATCCGGCCCTTAAGCCAGGCGATGATGGAGGATGGCAAAATCCCCAACCCGGAACCCGGAACTCAGAACCCGGAACCCGTATCGCGCAGCGCGCCTCGCGCATCCGATTCAAAATGTCAAAGAACGACTTGTCCGCCATAGCTTTCGCGACGGCGGACCCTTCCGCCTTCGCCCAGTGGCGATGGCGATTCACCCTGTCCGCCGCAGCCTTGGCGGAGGTGGACCGCGGCCTTGTCCGCCATAGCTTGAGCGGCGGCCGACCTTGACCCAGGAGGACGTGTCCTCCGTAGCCTTGGCGAAGGAGGATAGCACGTCCTTTTTCCCAGTCAAGCACTTTTTGTCAGAAAAGCTGTAATTGCCTCAAAAATTCCCAAGCTATTCAACATTAAACTTTTAACTTTAAACTTGGAACCCGCGAAGCCGACCACAGATGGACCCAATTGAACACGGATCTTAGCGGTAGCGCGGTGCTTTGGCAGGGATTTGACATACTTGAGGCGCAGTGCTCTTCTGTTCAGAACGCTTTTTATGAAAAGACCAACACAGCCACCCGCTCCCGTTGCGCCAACTATGTAACTTCAAGAAGGAAAACGACGCCTTGAGGCCATGAGAGAGAGCGGCAAAGACTTGATTGTTACGGGCCGTGTGTCAGACGCGCTACACCAAATGTGGCTAACTTCAACGGTAGAAATCATCAGAAAGACATACGGATCGAATTCGCCGCTCGCCCGAACAATTGTGGGGCAGACGCAGGTACGCATGGCAGAATATGGGGCCGATAACGAATCCAGATTTGAATATGAAAACGCTCGCGAAATGAAGAAAACTGTTGAGGCGTTGAATGGTTTAATCAATCAAATCCAAATGGAAATTGATCTCGGCGAATCCTCAATGGATGCGCCAAAACCATTGGACTTCTGGTCACAGTTGCACCCCGAAGTTGTGAAGCACGCCAAGAGCCGTTATGAAACTGGCCATTACGCGGACGCTGTGGAAGCTGCGCTCAAAGCCCTAAATGAAATCGTTAAAAATTTTAGTGAGAACAACAACTGGCAAAGAATTGGACGGCGTCTCGCTTATGCGAACGGCTTTTTCCCCAAACAATTCCATCATTACGCTTGAGACTCTCACAACCGATAGCGGGAGAAATATTCAGGAAGGCTATATGCAAATTTTTGCCGGAAGCATGATGGGTATTCGCAACCCAAAAGCCCATTCCAACATTCAAATAGATGAGAGGCGAGCAATGCACCATCTTTTTCTCACCAGTCTGTTATTTTGCGTCCTAGATGAGCGCCGACCATAGCCGGCCAGACCAAGCTAACCTCACCGTTTAATCTTCTCGCGGATGGGTTACACGTCCTGTTTTCCTTTCGACTTGTAAATAACCTTTCAGTCAGGATAAGGGCCGAGAAACCGCTCACCGTTGAAATGAATCAGATGGTCGGGGGCTTCTGCAACCCAAACTTCTGTCTCCCACGAAATTTGTGGGAGAAAACTTTGCATGGCCCGACGTGTTTCGAAGGCGGTCACGAACACCAGTCCGGCTTTGCAGCCTTTGAAGAGTTCCTTCAGTTCATCCCGGCGTTTCCGATCCACCGCCCCTGCACTCGTGACAGCTTCAACCAGCAGCAGCCAGTTCCGTTTCGTGTCATGCACGACGACATCAGGCATTTTCGCCGATGGTGCAATGACGACGCCTAACCCTTGGAGATATGCAGTATCCAGATGGAGAAACTTGCTTTCCGCATCCCCAATGTAGGCAACCGTAGCGCCAGGTGTGAAGCGGGGACAAAACTCCTCGATCACCAGCCTGATGAGCGGATTCTGACCGCCCGGTGATAAAGTCACTGTTTCTCCTGACGGCAGTCTCACCGGGATGCGAGTTAGGTTGCGCTCCCGCTCAATGGCCTGCCGAATCATTGCGCGCTTCTCCAGATATTCCTTCAATTGCGCCGACCACGCCTGCGTTCCAAAACTGTGGACGAGCGCCAACACCGTCCGCTCGACTTGATAAACAGTTTTGCCGCTATTCGTTGGACGGCCCGGATTGTCCGGGTTGCGCAATATTAAGCCGGCTTCCACGAAGTATTTCACCGCTTCGTCCCGAATGGTTTCACGTGTGTTCGGGGCGTATCTGATGCCATAGGCCTTTGCGATGAACTCAATGATGGGTGTAATTCCGCAGAGCGGAGATGAGGCCGTGCTCCACGGCATCGTTGCAGTGAGGCCGAGCAGGGCAAGGAAACTATAGGCCGCAACTTCGTTGCTCTGCCTGGGACCAAAGCCGAGTGAGTTGAGGATTTCCATCGCTTCCCGCAGCCTTTGCTTCTTGGCTTTGGCGCTGGCGTGGGCACTTGCAGCGCCCATCAGAGAAGCTCCCTTTCAATGAGCGCGTCCAACTCGGCTTGGTCCGGAAACGTATCTCCAATGTTCCGACCTAGTGATTGCAACTCCGCAAGTGTCGGATAACGCAAATTTCGCAAGTCGGTCGCATTGACCTGCGTATGGCCGTTAAACTGGCGAAAGTAAATGTCAACGATAGTTGAATTCAAGAAGACTGCAAGTCCTTTTGCCAGTTCTATAGTCAGTCCGCGGCCATGCGCGTGGAAATAGTTCAAATGGTTCTCGAAGCCAACCTGCTCCGCAGGGATGCGATGAGGATCGTAAATGCAGGCGACTATTCGGCGCCGTTCTTCTTTGGAAGTGAAGCGTTTTACAAGAACGTAAATCGCTCTCGGCACGAGCAGGTCGCGCGTCTTCTCGGTGCAGCGAATGGCATTAGGCTTCCGTCCACCTGGCTTGGGCCAATGCACATAACCACCATTGAAATGGGATGGATAAACCAGTGGCACAGTGTTCACCGCTGATTCCTGCACAAGAAATTGTTTCGCTCGAAAATCTACAACGCGTCCCGTTGAGGTTTCCAACCCAAGCTCGGCCAATGGAGTTTTAAAAGCCGCCAATTTTCGACGGACGGCTTCGTCCGACTCACCTGTAATAAGATGAATGAACCGTTCCGGATCTTGTGGCGAGACGACCTCAGTGTATTGGCTTGTTCGCTCTGTGACTTGGCCGGTTCGTTCGCCGCTGCTCGTAGAGATGATTACGGACTGCGGCTTCTCCCGTGACTTCACAGCATGGATGATGATGTTCTCCTGCAAAACGTCATCTTGCTGGAACGCGGCTGAACGGGACTCAAAAACATGGAGTCGTCGAAGAGACATGATATCGAAAAACTGTTCGCGGAATGGCCTGAAGTACGGTCCGTTGCAAAAACTTCGCGGGCAAATAGCCACCAACTCACCTCCCTCGCAAAGCAGTCTGGCCGTTAGTGCGAGAAAGCCTGTATAAAGATTACTCGTTTCAATACCGGCCTCACGCAGCAGGCGGCGTGTGCGAGAATCGCTGTTAATCTTGCGATAGGGAGGGTTGAGAATGGCGGCATTGAACTGGCTCTTGGATGTGCCGAACAAATCGCTGCGCACCAGAGAAACCGCAGCTTCGATAAAATCTTCGCCGTGAACTGTCGCCAGATACTCAATCCCGCTCCGAATACACTCTGTTCGGCACGACTCTAAGGTCTGCTCCAACGCGGGAAGAATCTCCTTGTCAATTTCATATGCTGTAATGATGACCCGCTTTGGGTGGTGCTGGCGCTGGCATAACCGCTTCACGAACGCGGCGGAGAGCGCGCCAGCCCCGGCGCCAGCATCAAGCAGGCGAATCTCAGCAGGGTGGCCAGAAAACAGCGACGCCATGAATGACGCCAATGGATCGGGAGTCAAGAATTGCCCCAATTCCTGCTTTCTTTGGACAGCGGAGTGCCCGGACACCTTGGAACGGAGGGGCTCCAGATTGCATGTGGATAAATTTAACGCCCGCATTAACGGTAAACCCTACTCGCAAAGCCACCACTGAAGCAAGCCTTGCGTTCCTCTGCGCGTGATCAATTCGCTATTTCATGTCATCAATTTTCTTCTTGATGGCTTCGTCCATTTTGATGAGGGAGGGCCAGTCGCGGGAGCCTTCACCGGGGATTTTGTGGGTGGCGTCGATTCCCATTTTGGAACCCATCGCAAACTGGCTGGTGGCGTGGTCGAGCACATCGGAGGGGCCTTTGGTGAAGATGCTGTCGCGTTGGGGGTCGGTGTTGGCGCAAAGCCGGAAGAGCACTTCGCTGGTGTTGTGGACGTTGACGTCGGCGTCCACGACGACGATGTATTTGCTGAACATCATCTGGCCCATGCCCCAAAGGCCGTGCATGATTTTATACGCCTGCATGGGGTAGGTTTTTTTGATGCTCACAAAGACCAGATTGTGGAAGACGCCCTCGGCGGGCAGGGCGATGTCCATAATTTCGGGAAAATTCATTTTAAAGATGGGCAGGAACAGTTTCACGCTGGCGCTGCCGATGTAAAAATCTTCCATGGGCGGCACGCCGACGATCGTCGCGGGATAAATGGCGTCGCGCCGATGGGTGATGGCGGTGATGTGGAGCACGGGGTAGGGCTCGGGCAATGAATAGTAGCCGGTGTGATCGCCAAACGGCCCTTCCGTGCGCAGCGGCTCTTTCGGGTCCACATAACCTTCGATGACAAAATCGGCGTTGGCGGGAACTTCGAGGTCGTTGGTCTCGCATTTGACGAGTTCGACGGATTTTTTGCGCAAATAACCGGCGAGGAGAAATTCATCAAGGCCATCGGGCAACGGCGCGGTTGCGGCAAAGGTGAACACGGGGTCGGCGCCCAGGAAAATGGCGACTGGCATGCGTTGCCCGGTTTCATAATAGCGCCGGCCATGGCGCGCGGCGACTTTCTGCAATTGCCAATGCATCCCGGTGGTTTGCTGGTCGTAGATTTGGACGCGATACATGCCGAGATTGCGGTCGCCGGTGTCCGGGTCGCGCGTGACCACGCAGGGGAGGGTGATGAACCGCCCGCCGTCGAGTGGCCAGCATTTAAGGATGGGGAGGTTAAGAAGCGTCGGGTCAGTCGCTCGTTGTGACGTTGTGACGTTGCAACTTTGTAACCCTTTAATATCCGGTGCTTCGGGCCACGGGTCCTTGCGCGTGGGCGGCGCGTCGAATTTGTGGATGACGTCTTTGCATGGGCCGGTGCGGACGGTTTTGGGCTTGGCGTGACGCAAATCGAGAGCGGTGCCGAGGAGTTTGATGGCTTCGCGAAAGCCGGTGGGCGGCTTGGCCTTCATCAACGAGCCAAGTTCTGCGGCGGCTTCATCGATGCTGTTGAGACCGAGGCTTTGGGCCATCCGGCGATGGGAGCCCATGGTATTTATCGCGACCGGGAAAGGTGAGATTTGGCCGGCGATGGTCGGCTTTTCGAAGAGAAGGGCTTGGCCGCCGTCGGGCTGCTTCATTTCGCGGTCGGCGATTTCGGTGATTTCCAGTTCGGTGGCGACAGGGGAATGGATGCGGCGAAGCTCGCCCGCCTGCTCGAGCGTTTTCAGAAAGTCACCGAAAGAGTCGAAGGCCATGCGGAGAGGCTAGCAGATTCAGGGCGGGGCGCAATGAGGTTGAGGGCGCCCGCAATCTACAGCAAGTAGGTCGAGTAAGTGGCGCATATAGTATAAGTGCAAACCCGGCGAGTCAGTGGAGATGGATTCTTGGATTCCACCTGAAGGCGGAACTCCGAACTCGGAAGGATAGGTCCGCCTGAAGACGGAACTCCGAGCTCGGAAGGTTGGGACCGCCTAAAGACGGAACTCCAACTCGGAAGGATGGGCCGCCTGAAGGCGGAACTCCAACTCGGAATTTTACACGCATTTTTTTTCAAAAATGACGCGAAAAACGGGCCGAAAAAGCGCGTTAATTCCACGCATTATGCGTGAAAATTTCGCACAACGGCCATTTTTGCGGCCAGAAACATGCGATTTATTGGGGTTTTCGCAGTTGGCATTTGCCGTGCTGAAAATAACCCGAATCAGGTTGACATCTCGCGCGGTTTTAATAAAGTTCGCGGACTGTTTACCCAACGAACCAACAAAGTATGAAAAAAATGCGGAAATTCACTGTCGGGGCTTTCACTCTTATCGAGTTGTTAGTCGTCATTGCAATCATAGCCATTCTGGCCGGTCTGCTCTTGCCTGCGCTTGCCAAAGCGAAAGCCAAAGCCGTCCGCATCAAATGCGTCAGCAACCTGAAACAAGTCGGTCTGGCCTTCCGCGTGTGGGAAGGTGACAACAACGACAAGTATCCCCAGGAACTTGTCGGATCGTCCTCGCTGCCCGGCACGGTGTCATGGCCGGCTGTCTCGGCCGGTGTTGCCGGCACCTCGGGTGAACCCGTTTATCAGGTGTTCATGGTCATGTCCAATGAGTTGAGCAATCCTCAAATCATGACCTGTCCGGCTGACGAACGCACCCCCGCGACGAACTTCACCACGGACTTCTCAGTGAACAACGGTTTGAAAAATACCCGTGTTTCCTGGTTCGTTGGCAGGGATGCTGATGAAGCTTATCCGCAGATGTTCCTGGCTGGTGACCGCAATATCGGTGACCAAACCACCGCGGCCGCTTCGACCGTTCAAGGCAGCTACTCTGTTTTCGGTGTGTATTCGTCGGCCCCGAATTCCACCCCGACCGCTCCCGGTGTTGGTGTTTCTATCGGCACCAACGGTTCTCCGGTGTTGGATCAATATTTCGGCTGGAACGCGAAGGAACACCAGAATCAGGGCGATGTGGCCCTGGCTGACGGCAGCGTGCAGCAGTACAGCATCACCGCCCTGAAGACGGCGTTGCAGCACACGGGCGATACGCAGACCACTCCTGGCCCGAACGTCCTGCTGTTCCCGTAATCGGTTCAATCGCGCGAACAATCTCAAAGGCATCCGCAAGGATGCCTTTTTTTGTGTACAAAGGACTGTACGCGCCGCGGCGACCAGAGGAGGTCTTGGCAGACGTCCATCCGGCCTACCGATTGAATGCAGGTTCAATCCTTTACAAATTTTGCAAATCGCGCCTGGGCATTTTCCCACATCGCCACGTTTTTGGAATTCGGCTCATAAGGCCGAACTTCGCAAGAAGCCATGACGACATTGCGCATTTGGGCAAGCGAACTGATTTCGCCAAGCGCGCGGGCTTGCATGAGCACGTTGCCAAGCGCGGTGGCTTCGACGGGACCGGCGAGAACAGGCCGGGCGCAGGCGTCAGCGGTGAATTGGTTGAGCAGTTCATTTTGCGAACCGCCGCCGATGATGTGGATGACTTCGATGGGCGCGCCGGTGACTTCCTCCAAGCCGCGCAAAACGTGCCGGTAAAAAAGCGCGAGGCTTTCAAGCGCGCAACGGATGAGCGCGCCTTCGGATCCGGGCACAGGCTGGCCCGTTTCGCGGCAAAAATCCTTGATGGCGCGCGGCATCTCGGGCGGATTGAGAAAACGCGCGGCGTTTGGATTCACCAGCGAAACGAGCGGACGTTCGGCAGCGGCGAGTTTCATGAGACTGGCGTAATCGAATGATTTGCCGCGCGATTCAAAGGAGCGTTTGCATTGCTGTACGAGCCACAGGCCCATGATATTTTTAAGCAGGCGATACGTGCCGTCCACTCCGCCTTCGTTGGTAAGGTTCAATTCCATCACGCGCGGCGAGAGTTGCGCCTGCTGCACTTCGACGCCCATCAGCGACCATGTGCCGGAACTGAGATAGGCCCAATTCGTTTTCCCGGTGTGCGCAGTGGGAACGGCAGCAACGGCCGAGCCGGTGTCGTGCGTCGCGGGTGCGATGACCGTCACATCGTTCAAGCCGGTGCGTTCGGCGACGGTACCACGCAACTTGCCAAGGCGTGTGCCGGGCCGGACGATTTCAGGAAAGATGCGGTCGGGCAGGTTGAATTTTTCGAGCAGTTCGCGCGACCATTGGCCATCGGGCCGGAGCAGTTGCGTGGTGCTCGCGTCGGTGAATTCGCTTGCGCTGGAACCGCAGAGACACCAGTTCAGGTAATCGGGAATCATCAGCATGCGATCGGCGGCGGCGAGGATTTCCGGCGCGTGTTTTTGCAACGCGAGCAGTTGATAGAGCGTGTTGAACTCCAGGAATTGCAGGCCGGTTTCGGCAAAAATACCCGCGCGCGGCACGCGGCTGAACGCGGCTTCCATGACGCCGCGCGTGCGCCGGTCGCGATAATGATACGGTTGGCCCAACAGTTCGGAATTCTTGGAAAGCAGCACGTAATCCACGCCCCAGGTGTCCACACCGATGGAGACGATGTTTTTGCCGTGATTGCGCGCGGCGATGGCGAGTCCGTTCTGAATTTCCAACCAAAGGCGCGCGATGTCCCAATGCAGGCCATTGCCGATGGTCACCGGCTCGTTGGGAAAGCGATGCACCTGCTCAAGACGCATCGTACGGCCATTCCAAATGCCGGCCATCACGCGGCCGCTTTCCGCGCCGAGATCAACGGCGAGATGGATTTGGTTATGCATGCGCAACTCAATCCATTTTTAAATACCCAAACACCCAAATACCCAAGGAATGACGAAATCCCAAAACCCA
>DASRBR010000486.1:0-3163 GCA_035653495.1 Verrucomicrobiia bacterium | reverse complement strand
TTGATCCCATCCTCAAAGCGGCAGAGGACTGCCGCACTCCAAGGCAGGCTTCGCCTGCACCCGAAGCAGCCCACTCGGGCGAGTGGCGCCGTCCTATCCGTCCCATTCGTCCCATTCACTATTCCATTTTCAATGGTCATTGGAACCAGATTACCATGCGGTCTTTCTAAAAATGAAACGTACCGTAGGTTTGACAACATTTTTTTGGAGTGGCTGAAAACGTCAGTTTTCAGTCGATTCGCCCAATGTTTATGCGGGTTTGCTGCGTTTCAAAAAAGTGGGGTTTTTTTGAGGGAGTGAAAAAAATTTTTTTCCTAGAAAAAAATGGGTGTTTTCCTGCTCTCATTAACACCGGACTTTAGTCCGGTGACTGTAGCAGGAAAAAACGATGCCAGCCGTTTTCAACGGCTTCCAGACTAGCGCTGAAATAAACCGATAAATCGGTTGAATGGGTTGGCTCGGCGAGCTCACCGGGCTGAAGCCCGGTGTTAATGAGAGAACGCCGCCGTGCCAGGCATGCTCCGCCTGCTTTTCCCTACAAACCAAAAGGCCTTTTTTCTTCCACGCAGGCACTGCCGCCGGGTTTTGGGCGCCAGCTTATTGGCTCTCTTCCACTTGCCGGATTTGGATGTTTCGGAAGGCCGCTGTGGTCTGGTAGGTGGCGATGCCAAGCGGTTTGGAAAGTTCGATTTCGCCGAAGCGCAAGCCGATGGTCTTGCCGGTGGTGTTGACATCCACGATTTTTTTGTCGTCAAGCCAGCATTGGATTTTCTTCCCGGTCACACGGGCGCGGACGCGATACCAATGATTGTTGTCGAACTTCATGAGCTGCGACGTTTCGTTTTCCGAAGCGTCATCGCCGTTGATGCTGGAAATCCCGACCACTCCCCCACCCCACCCGCCAAGTATGAGGCTGCACCACGAGTCAGCGACCGGAAACGTGAGCCCGCAAAAAAAGTCCGAGCCGTTGAGCTTCATCGCGTCGAGGGCGATCTCGTAATTCATCGTCGGCACGCCGCCATTGGTATAATTAATGCCGCTGAGCGCGTCGCCCAGGTCAACCACAATCAAACCCGATTCGACACTCGCTGCGCCGTGGCCCGCAAAATCCGTCACCGCCCAGCCATTCAGCGAATGGCCGTCGAACAGCGGTTTCCAACCAGTCCCTTCCATCGGCGCGGAACGTTCGGCAGCGGCCTTCTTTATTTGCGCATCGACTTCGTTTTGGGCGGCGTTGGTATTTGCGGGTGGAGCGGGCGCGACAGGCGCAGACGGCTCAGGTTTCGCAGGCTCGGGTTTGATCTGGACGTTTACGTTGGAGGAACCGCCGGCTGGCTTGGAATCGGAAGCGCAACCGGCAATGAGCAAAAGCATGGAAGTGAGAAAAATGAAAAGGTGAAACTTCCCGGAAATGGCGATGCGTGTTCGCATGGTGCTACCATTGTGGACGAGCGACCCTTTTTTTTCAATCGGAACCATGGTCTTTACTCTTTGGCGCCATGCTGGCGAAGCACATCGACGAGATCATTGTCCAGCGAAAGCTTGGCGAGGTCCAACGTGCTGCGGCCATCAAGACCGCGGGCATTGACGTCCGCGCCGGCTTGCAGCAACGCCTCGGCGGCCTCATGTTTGCCGCCAAAAGCCGTCCAAAGCAGTGGCGTCAAGCCGCGCTTGTCGCGCACGTTCGGGTCGACGTGATAAGTCGCGAGCAGATGGATCAGGTTGGTGTCGCCCAGAAACGCGGCGACATGCATTGGCGTCCAATCTTTCGCCGGTCCGCTGCGGTTGTTCATCGGTTCACCGATCTGACGGCAATTGGCCAGCGAAGGATGATTTTTGAGCAGGTCTTCCACTCGCGAGATGTTTCCAGAATAAAGCGCGCGGGTGAATTCCGCTGTGTGATCGGTCAGTTTCCACACGCCAAAGCCAATGCCTGTGACAAGGAGCAATACAACAATCAGCAAAATTATCTTTCCCGATTTCATCGGACCTCAATTTCTGTGGCCCGGAAAAACATGGGTGATACACGCACCATTTTTGTCCCGGAAGCGATATTCGAGAATAGCCCGGCGTTTTAACGCCGGGAACGGGTAAAAAAAACATTTCGTCCCGCAAGGGACGATTCGTTTTTGGACGCCCCAAGCGTCCCATACGGGACGCAATGTGTTTGTTGTTCGGGTCCCGGCGTTATAACGCCGGGCTATGTTCATTCGTCCCTCCGGGACAAACGCGCCATGTTGCACGAAATGTTTCATTTCACATTCCTTTCAAACACCACGCGTCCGTCCATGATGGTGAGCAAAGCGCGCGTGTTCAAAATTTCCACCGGATTGATCTTGAAAATGTCCTGGTCGAGCATGACGACATCGGCGAGCTTGCCGGGCGTGAGCGTGCCTTTCACTTTTTCCGCGAACTCGGCGTAAGCCGAACCGACCGTGTAAGCGTGGATGGTTTCTTCGACGGTCAATTTTTGTTGAGGATACCAGCCGTTGAGATTTTTGCCGTCAAGCGTGCGGCGCGTCACAGCGGCGTAAACGCCGGTCATCGGGTCGAGCGGCGCAACCGTCCAATCCGAGCCGAAGGCAAGCGTCGCGCCGGAATTGAGCAGCGAACGAAATGCGTAAGTTCGCTCGCAACGTTCGGCCCCAATGCGCGGCTCGCACCAGCGGCCATCGTCAATGCAATGATACGGCTGCATCGAGGCGATGACGAGCTCCTTGCTGAAACGCGGGATGTCGCTCGCGCGCAGATGTTGGGCGTGTTCGATGCGGCTGCGCCGGTCGCGCGGACCGTTCTGTTCGGCAACCGTTTTGAAAACATTCAATACCTCGTGATTCGCGCGGTCGCCGATGGCGTGGACGACCAATTGCAACCCGGCCTGGTCGGCCATGATTGCCCGTTTCTGGAAAGCGCCGGCAGGAAACATGTCCGGCCCCGGCAATCCGCACGTGCCAGGTTCATTCGTGTATGGTTCGAAAAAGAGCGCGGTCGAGGAACCGAGACTGCCATCGGAAAACGCCTTCAATCCGCCGATGCGCAGCATGTCGTTCCCGAAGTGCGCGCGAATGCCGGCATTGCCCAATCGTTCCCAACGCGAAAGCGGCGTCATGCCGTAAATGCGCGTCTTGAGTTCGCCGCGATCGAGCAACGCTTGATAAACGGC
>DASRBR010000485.1:0-4276 GCA_035653495.1 Verrucomicrobiia bacterium | reverse complement strand
CGGAATATGATTTCGTCCGCGAAAATATTCTGGCCATCCAAAACGATTTGGTCATTTTGATGGGCGAACTCGCCACCGCGGTTGATGATTTGCCGCGTTATGTGAAAGATGGCTTCACGCTCGTCTCCGCCCCAATGACGGCGAAGCTCGATAAACTGGTCGCTGAAATCGAATCGCAAAAAATCGCATTCAAAGGCTGGGCAACGCCCGGCGCGAGCGTCCATTCTGCCGCGCTCGATGTGGCGCGGACCGTTTGCCGTCGCGCCGAACGACGCGTTTGCGCTTTGCAGGAAAGCGATCAGTTGCAAAACCCGGAGATCATCGTCTATCTCAACCGCCTCGCCGATTTGTTATGGCTCTTCGCGCGCTGGGTCGAAACCAAGGCGCAAAAATGACCGATTTGCCCGCTGTCGGTTGCATGATCGTCCGCCATTATCGTCTGGCATAAATCATCAAGACCAGCTACCGTTCGTTCGAGATGAACTTCGCCATCGAAACCAGGGGGCTCACGCGGCAATTCGGCACCGTCCGCGCAGTGGACGGACTTGATCTGCAGGTCGCGCGCGGCAGGTTTTACGGCTTTCTCGGTCCCAATGGTGCGGGCAAATCCACCACAATCAAGATGCTCACCGGCCTGCTCGCTCCCACCAGCGGCCAAATGACCATCCTCGGCGAAGACATGCAGGACAAAAAGCGCGCGCGCGAAGTCAAGCGCCGCATCGGCGTGGTGCCGGAAAATCTCGCGCTCTTCGACAATCTTACCGGGCGCGAATATCTCACGTTCGTCGGACGCATGTATCTGCTACCCTTGCCCACCGTGCGCGAGCGTTGCCAGGAATTGCTGGTCATGATGGGCCTTGAACAGGAGGAAAAAAAACTCACGCTCGAATATTCGCACGGCATGAAGAAAAAACTCGCGCTTGCCGCCGCGTTGA
Source organism: Verrucomicrobiia bacterium (assembly GCA_035653495.1). Lineage (GTDB taxonomy): Bacteria > Verrucomicrobiota > Verrucomicrobiia > Limisphaerales > Pedosphaeraceae > DATAUW01. Next base: position 3,341 of record DASRBR010000485.1, on the reverse strand, counting down.
TTCCTGGACCGGATTTGCTTTTTCTTGACGAACCGTTCGAAGGCGTGGACGCGGTCGCTTCCCGCGTCCTGCGCGACGTGCTCAAACGCGTCGTTGAGCGTGGGGCGACGGTTTTTCTCACCTCGCACGTTTTGGAAATCGTGGAGAAATTGTGCGATGACGTCGGCATCATTGCGCACGGCAAGCTGGTGTATCAGGGCTCGATGGCCCAGGCGCGTGAAGGCGGCTCGCTGGAGGAAACTTTCTTGAAGACCGTCGGCGGCGACCAGCACGAAGCGCAGAAATTGAGCTGGCTGGAGGGTTAGAAAGCATGGGCTATAGAATGCCAAATCCTCTGATGCCATGGCTGAAGTTGATGTTGATTGCAGCGATAGCCCTTTCAGCGTCGTGGCTGCTGGAATTGCTCCAGCGGTTATTTGGCAAGTGAACGAACCTTTGAGATGCTCAGTAGTAACTTTTTCCAAGCGGTCACAAAATCGTTTTACGGCGATTTTGGAGTGCGGTGGCATGACACCGCTTTTCTTCCGGGCGACATGTCGCCCGGTCCCAAAGCGCGGACATGTCCGCGCACTCCAAATCAAACGTTCCCGCGACAGCTCCTTCTTTTTCCAACGGGCAAATCAAAACGCGTTTGAAATACAATGAACTGGACCCAGCTTAAAACCGTCCTTTGGCTGCGCTGGCGGCTGACGTACAACCAGTTCTCGCGAAAGGGCGTGTTGAACACCGTGCTTGCCATTTTCGCGATCGTTTTCGGCATCAGCGCGGCTGCAGGCGCAGGCATTGGCGGGATTTTCGGCGGCGCGCTCGGTCTTTCAAAAGCTCCGCCACAAATCACGATGTACATCTGGGATGCCATCGTGGGCGTGTTCCTTTTCATCTGGCTCATCGGCGTGCTGGCCGAACTTCAACGCTCCGAAACGATTGATCTCGCGCGCCTGTTGCATCTGCCAGTCACACTCCAAGGCGTTTTCTTCATCAACTACATCGTCTCGCACCTTGCGATGAGCATCATCATCGTCGTGCCGCTGATGCTTGGGTTGTCGCTCGGTCTGCTCTTCGTGAAAGGCTGGCCGATGCTCTTCATGTTTCCGCTGGTGTTAAGCTTCATTTTCATGGTGACCGCGTGGACTTATTGCCTGCGCGGCTGGCTGATCACGCTGATGGTCAACCCGCGACGACGCCGAAACGTGCTTGTCATTGTCACTCTCTCCATCGTGCTGCTCGGCCAAGCGCCGAACCTTTATTTCAACGTCTATCTCCGTCATCAGGGCTATCAAAGGCACCGACATGGCGTCTCAAAGGCAACCCGCTCCCAAATTCCCGTTCCGGAGGGATTTGTCACCGCGCACAATTACGTCCCCTTTCTCTGGTTGCCGAACGGCGCGATGGAATTGCAACAAGGCGACATCCTGCCCGCCGCGCTGGGCTCGCTTGGCGCATTACTCCTTGGCGCGCTCGGGCTCGGGCGCGCATATCGTTCGACGATGCGCTTCTACACCGGCTACGAAAAAGCAAAGGCCCCGCGCGCGCAGCCAGTCGCGACCGCCAAAGCCCCTGCCATCGCGCGAAAATCTTTCGTTGAAAAACGCGTCCCCTACTTCCCAGAAGATGTCGGCGCATTGGCGCTGGCTTTTTTCCGCTCGATGAGTCGCGCGCCGGAAATCCGCATCTCGCTCTTCACGAATTTTCTGGTCATCATCATTCTTTGCGGCGTCATTTTTTCCGGGTCACTCAAGTCCGTCCCGGCACGATTTCAACTGATGGCCGCCACGGGAGCGGTCGCGTTCACGTTTTTTGGTTTGATCCAGATCATGTTCAACCAGTTCGGCTTTGACCGCGAAGGTTTTCGCTCGCTTGTGCTTTCGCCGATGCGCCGCCGCGACGTGCTGCTCGCCAAAAATTTGTCATTCGCGCCATTCATATTTGGATTGGGTTTCCTCTTGTTGCTCGTGCTCGTCATCCTGCTGAAACTGCCGGTCCTGGGATTGGTTGCGGGATTATTTCAATTGGGCGCGATGTTCCTGCTCCTGAGCATGGCCGGTAATTTTATTTCCGCGCTGGTGCCCTATCGCATCAGCGCCGGCTCGCTCAAGCCCACCAAGCCGCCCGCCAAGGTCGTTTTCCTGATCATGCTCACGCAGATGCTCTTTCCACTGACGATGATGCCCATCGCAATCCCGCCGTTGCTCGGCCTGGCGGCTGAAAGTTTTGATATTTTGCCAGCCTCTCTCGTGGACGCGTGTTTCTCGCTCGTCCTGTTTGGCCTGGCACTATTTTTTTACCACCTGAGCCTCGATGCCCAGGGCGATTTTTTGGAAAACCGCGAGCAACAAATCCTCCTCGTCGTCTCCCAGGAGAATGAGTGAGGCAGACACGAATTACACGAATTTTCCCGCAAGTGCTTCTACGCCCAAAACTGCAGCCCCGGCCACATCCGCTCCGGCCAACACACCGACCAACAACACGGGAAGCCCAAGTAGGTGCGGTGTTGTGGTTTTCTCGCGTGCTACGGCGTATTCGTCTCGCCGGTTGTTTCCCGTTGCAAGCGCCGCTTTGCAAGGGCTGCACTCGAATATTTTTTCATTATTGTTTTGTAATCGTTCGTCACCGCGTAACGGTTTGTGAGTGAAAAATTCGTTCTGAACGGATCATGGTAATAGTCCACTACTGAATATTGCGAGAGCAAATGGCTGCGCTGAGCATCGGAGTAATTATTAAATTCCTCATCTGGTATTTCCAGGAGCTTGTCGAGATTCCTGACCAATTCAGCCGGACGCTTACAAAACGATGTGTCCTCCTGCCGGATGGAAACCAAGGACTTGTTTCTCCCATCGACAACGACCTCGATCATTGGATGTTGCCTTTCGCCCCACTCTACATGGAAAACAGGGAGCAACCCATGAAGGTTATCGGTCCGCTGCCTGACACGATGTGGATGCGCTTTTTCGAGTTCGGGCACGTAGACTTGAATTTCTTCAAGCCAATTGCTGGCGAGGAGAAATGCGCCATTCTTGTCAATGAGTGATGTTCCATGGGACAATAGTTCGTTTTCCTCTGCTTGGGTTTCGCCGGCGAAAGGATTTCGTTTGATTATATATCTGTATCTTGTTCCAAAGCTAAAAAAGTATCCACAAGCATCTATTCGGCCTCCGGCGCCATCCGGCCACAAATTGGCAGGTGGAGGAACTAATTTGTACGTAGAAGCGGTTTCATAAGTTGAAAGTTGTAAGTACTTAGTACTTGTACTTTTGCGGCGATTTTGTGAAAAGCTGAGGATGCAAAAAGCATTCTTGTCCGATGACCAATGGAAGAAAATCGAGCCTCTTCTGCCGCGTGAG
>DASRBR010000484.1:0-3844 GCA_035653495.1 Verrucomicrobiia bacterium | reverse complement strand
GGCGTTGACGGCAAGGTTCACCAGTTCGGTCACATCACATTCAGTGAACCGTGCCTGGATATGGCCTGATTCAAGGCGGGTGATGTCGAGCACATTTCCCATGAGCCGGTTCAGACGATCGGTCGCGTCCTGGATGGCGGCGAAGATTTCGCGGTGCGCTTTGGTCTGATTTTCTTCCTGCAATTCGAGGAGGTTGTTCAACGCACTGCTGATGACGGCAATGGGCGTGCGCATCTCATGCGACATCGAATTGAGCAACGTCTTGGTGAGACGTTCCGATTCAGCGAGGAGTTTGGCGCGTTCTGAAACTTCGCGCAAGCGCTGCCGGTCGAGCGCGAAGGCGATCTGCTGCGAAAAGGAATCGAGCAGATTAAGCTGATGGATGGTCGGCGGAAAATTTTGCTCGAGCCGCACTCCTGCCACACCGACAACGCTGCCCGCGACGGTGAGCGGAGCAAAAAGCATTTCGACCAGGGGGATGTTGGCAGTGTATTTGCCCGCGCGTTCGCCGTGTTTAAGGACCCAGGAAACCGCAAGCTCTTCCTCCCTGGTCAGGGGCGTCCCGCCTGAGGCGAACGGCAGTTGCTGGAATTGGCCAGGCGATTGCGCGCTGAAAATCATCACCTGCGCCTTGAATGCGCGTCCCATGTGGCTTATGGCGCATTGGGCGATTTGATCCAGCGTCGCGGCTTCGTTGAGTTCGCGGGTGAACAAATACAAGGCCGTGGCGCGGTCCTCGCGCTGATGTTCGGCTTGTTGCTGGGCGCGGATGCGGCTGGTGAGTTGGCCCAAAATCAACGCGACTATGAAATAGATCCCTAGAGGCACAGCGTCCTGGGCGTCACTGACTCGAAACGCGAAGACGGGAGGAAGGATGAAATAATCGCACATCAGCGCGCTGAGCGTCGCCGCCATCAAAGCGGGACCACGACGCACGAAGGACCCCAGCACTACGATTGCCAGCAAATAAATCAATGCGCAGACATAAGGTCCGCCTATCATTGGCCCCAAAAAATAACTGGCCAGCGTGATCGCCCCTGTCACTGCGGCCGCAATGGCGTACTGTCCCAAACTGGATTTGACCGCAGCGGCCGAAAATCGAAAAACTTTGCCGCTGCTTTGCGGCTGCGTGGCAACAACGTGGATCTCAAAATCGCCGCGGGCACGGATCAGGCGGCGAACAAAAAGATGGTTTGAAAAAATGGATGGGTTTTTGCCGCGGGGTTTGCCCACCACGATTTCCGTCACGTTGCGTTGTGACGCAACCCGCAAGATGCCGTCGATAATGTCGTGGTCGGTCGTGGTGACTACTTCTGCGCCCGATTCCTCCGCCAAGGCCAGGGCCTTGGCGACTTGCACGTGCGACGCTTCATCGAGCGCTCCCGGCGTTTCGACATACACCGCGAGCCAGGGCACGTTCGACGCGTCGGCCAATCGGCGCGTCCATCGCACGACTTTTTCCGAATCTGCGCCGGGCCTGATGACCGCCAGCAAACGCGGTCCCGATTTCCAAGGCCCTTCCGCCTGTTGCTGGCGCATGAACGCACGCGTCTTGCCGCCCAGGTGGTTCGCAACAAACCGCCACGCCATTTCGCGCAGAACGACCAGGTTGCGCTCACTGAAAAAATTCAATGTCGAAAGCCCGGTGTCCTGCGTCAGGTAGGACATCTCAAGACGCAAACGCTGCAGCAACCTTCCGGGAGGCAAATCAATCAAGCGGATCTCCGCGCCATCCAGGATGCTGTCTGGAACAGTTTCACGCGCTTGAAGCCCGGTGATGCGCTGCACCGTTTCAGCTTCACTGAGCACGTTGTGCAGGTTGAGCGTGGTGAAAACGTCCACTCCCGCAAGCAGCAATTCGCGGACATCCTGGTAACGATAAGGATGTCGCGAACCGGGCGGATTCGTGTGTGCCAGTTCATCCACAATCGCAACGTGGGCCCTTCGCGCGATGACAGCCTCCACATCAACGCCGGCCAACAAAGACGAATTGCCTGGAACATCGGCACGATTGATTTGGTTCAAGCTACGCGCCAGCGCAGCGGTTCGTTTGGAGTTGTGCGTTTCGAGAAGAGCGACGACCACGTCGCGACCTGCGTCAGCTTCTTCGTGCGCGGCTTTCAACATGGCGAAAGTCTTCCCAACTCCCGGCGTCATTCCGAAAAAAATTGTTAATTTTCCCGGCTTTTGGCGCGGGGCCATTTCCTGGGTTGAAGTCAAAGACTCGCCAGATTCCGGCTTATGAATATCCATCACACTCTAACTTTAATGGAAACGACAAACGGATTCAGCATAATTGTTGTAAAGTTTAGCTGAAATAGAGCAGCCATACTATAAGAAGCATCGGGATCATGTAGGGCAGCGTATATCGGTAGATATACGCTGGGAAACTTGGCGTATGCACCTTTTGATGATCGGCAATCGCTTTCACCATGAAATTCGGACCGTTGCCGATATATGTGTTCGCGCCGAAAAATACCGCTCCCACGCTCACGGCGATGATGTAGATGTTCAATTTCAAGTTTGCTAAAAGATAGGCGACTTGAATCTCGTCGGTACTGACGCGGTCATTGGCAACATCCGCGGGGTGAAATTGCTGCAGGGTCGCGAACGTCGCCTTAATCTCTTCTGCCTGCGCGCCCGACAATTTGGCAAGGTCCGCGCCATGATTATGAACAAGGCGCGCGACTTCGGTGACGATTTCCGGTTGGACGAACCGGCCGATGGCAGCTTTCAGGAAACAAAGATACGTCGGCGCGTTGTCGAGCACGCTCGAAAGCACGCCCGAACCGAAATAAAACATGCCCGGCGTCGCCTCCCGCAATCGGCCCGCGTTGCCTTGCAGCCAGTCCAGCGCCGGCATCATCGTCGCAAAAATGCCGATGAACAAGATGGCGACTTCCTTGATGGGATTCAACGAGAACTGGTTTGCTTCGTGCACATGTTTGCGAGTGGTATAGTACGAGCCAACCGCCGCCGCTATCATCAACGATTCGCGAAGAAATGGCGGTTGATTGATGACCACCGCTCCGAGTACGAGGCCGAGAAAGCCGATATTCGCAAGCCCTTCAAAGCGCCAATGCTCATGGCCGGTCTGCTCAACCCGCACTGCTCTCGGGGCGCGAACATAATTCTGCCGGTCCACGACATAAAACATGGCCAGCAAAATCGCGACTCCCGTCGCCCACATCGGAAAACAATGCGCTGTCACCCATGAAAACGGCACTCCCATCAGATAGCCAAGAAACAAGGGCGGATCACCCACCGGAGTGAGGCAGCCTCCGACGTTCGAGACAATGAAGATAAAAAAAACCACGTGATGTCCGGTCACGCGATATTTGTTGCTCCGCAACCATGGCCGGATGAGAAGCATGGACGCCCCCGTCGTTCCGAGAACATTTGCCGCCAGCGCACCGATGAAAAGAAAAATAACATTAGAGAAGGGAGTCGCTTCGCCTTTGACGTTGATGTGAATGCCGCCCGAAACAACAAACAATGAACCAATCAACGCGATGAAGCTGAAATATTCATGCGCGACCCCTGCTACATGGCCGGGCGCGTGAAGGCCCGCAATATAATAAAACACGACCACAATCGCGAGGCCGAGCGTCACCTTGGGATAATGACGTCCCCACCAATCCGAAAAAAAGAGAGGCGCGAGTGCCAGCAAGGCGAGCAACAAGCCGAATGGCAGCATCAGCAATGGATTAACGGTGATCATATCAGAGGTTCAGGTGGACGAAAAAGCGGCGTGGCCGGAAAAACCACGCCGCGTGAACTCGCGCGGAAACATTCCTATAAGACCGCACGGAGATCTTCAACGATTTCCAGCGAGTTTATCGCG
>DASRBR010000483.1:0-5334 GCA_035653495.1 Verrucomicrobiia bacterium | reverse complement strand
GCTGGAACCGTGTTGCACGCATGGACGCACGCCGCCTTGCACGGATGCGGTCATCGCCGCAGGAATCAGCAAAGTGGTGGTTGGCACGACCGACCCAAACCCGGCGCACGCAGGAAAAGCATTTGGGCTGTTGCGGCGCGCTGGCATTGAAGTGATTGAGCTGGCAAAAGATTCGGAATTTCGAGAATTGGCTGAGGAATGCTCTGCATTAAACGAGGCGTTCAATCATTGGATTGTGCATCGCACTACATTTGTGACTGTGAAAGCCGCAATGACGCTCGATGGAAAAATTGCGACTGCTCGCGGCGAATCAAAATGGATCACCGGTGAAAAAGCGCGCGCTTATACGATGAAACTGCGCCAGAGCAGCGACGCCATTCTCGTTGGAGTGAACACCGTTCTCGCCGACGATCCCACTCTGATGCCGCGGATCAAAAATGCACCATTGCATGTCGAAAACGCGAAGCGCCGCATCGTTCTTGATCCGCAGGCGCGAACGCCACTGAATGCGAAAGTTGTCGCGGATGAATTCGCTGAACTGACAATAATTGTGGTTTCTCAAAATGCTCCAAAGGATCGTATCGCGGCCCTGGCAAAAAAAGTAAGCGTACTGATCGCGCCCAATCAAAAAGCAAAAATCGAAACTCAAAAATCTCAAATCAATCTCCGCTGGCTCTTGAAAAAACTGGGTTCGGAAAACGTCACCAGCCTGCTGGTTGAAGGCGGCGGGGAAACGAATGCCGCATTTTTGCTCGGCGGCTTCGCGCATCGTGTCGCGTTTTTTTATGCGCCAAAAGTTTTGGGCGGACGCGATGCGCGCAAAAGCGTCGGCGGCGACGGAATCACCGGGTTGTCAGAAGCCATTAAAGTGTGCGATGCCTATTGGCAATGGCTCGGTGAGGATTTATTGTTGACCGGGCGCATCGGCTAAACGCACTTTTGACCCATGTTCACGGGCATTGTTGAAGAAACAGGCAAGATCGAGCGGATACAACCGACGGCCAAATCCATCGAGTTGGCCGTGCACGCAAAGGCTTGCTCGCGCGGAGTGAAGATCGGCGACAGCCTGGCCGTCAATGGTTGCTGTCTCACCGTTGTGAAACTCACGCCAGCCAAGGGCGGCAAAACCATCCATCTCGATCTGCTCAAGGAAACCTGGCAAAGAACGAACCTGCAATATGCGCGCGTGGGTTCGTTGGTGAATCTGGAGCGTTCGTTGCAGGTGGGCGCGCGATTGGGCGGACATTTTGTCACCGGTCACATTGATGGGACGGGCGAAATCACCCGCTGGGAAAAGGCCGGGCATGATCATGTCCTGGAGATCCGTGCTTCGGCTGAAGTGATGCGTTACCTCGTCTTCAAAGGTTCGGTGACGGTGGACGGCATCAGTTTGACCGTCGCGGCGGTGCGCAAAAAAAGTTTTCGCGTCTGGATAATTCCGCACACGTTTGAAGTGACCGCATTGCGCGAGCGAAAAGTCGGCGACGCGGTGAACCTTGAGGCGGACATCCTCGGCAAATACGTCCGCCAATTCGTCACTTCTTCGTCATCGGATTAAACTGCTTGACCTCGGTATCCTTGACCATTTGCGAGTGCGGGGCGAGCTCCACGACGCGAAATTCGGGGATGGAATTCGTCCTGCCCAGGGCGTCCTTGAAATAAATGACATGCTGGGTTGGATCCACGCGCGGTTTGCCTTTGGAGCTGATGATTGAGCCATCGGTGAGCTTCATGTCATAACGGGTCGCACAGCCGGCGCAGGCAAGCGCGGCCATGAGAACAATCGGAAGAGTGCGTTTCATTTGTCAATTCAGAATTACTGCTGTCTATCATTAAACCTTCTGCGCCCGGCCATGGCAAGGACTTAGCGCGAATTTTTATCGTGAAGCCCGACTTGAAGTGTTTAAATGCAGCCATGAATCGCGGAAGGAAAGTTTTGACGCTCTGCGCAATCGTTCTCTTCTTTGCGGCGACGATGAAGGCAGCGCCGCCAAACATCATCTTTATTCTGACCGACGATTTGGGCTGGGGCGATGTAGGTGTTTTTTTTCAAAAAAGTCGCGAACAAGCCAACGCGCGCAATCTTCCCTGGCAGGCAACGCCCAATCTCGACAAGTTCGCGGCCGAAGGGGCGCGGTTGCCTAACCATTACTGTTGCGCGCCGGTGTGCGCTCCTTCACGCGCTTCGATCCTGCTCGGCGTCAGCCAGGGACACGCCAACGTGCGTGACAATCAATTCGACAAGGCGCTGGAAAACAATCACACCATGGCAACGGTGCTCAAGCAGGCCGGCTTCGCGACGGTCGCCGTCGGCAAATGGGGATTACAAGGCGGTGGTCCGGGAAAAAATAAACCGTCGGATTGGATCGCGTTTCCGACGAAGCGCGGTTTCGATGATTATTTCGGTTACGTTCGCCACGGCGACGGTCATGAGCATTATCCCAAGGAATCGCTCTACACCAAAAATCATCATCATCAACAAGTCTGGGACGGCACAAACAATATCGGCGAGGAGCTGGACAAATGTTACACGGCGGATTTATGGACAGCTTGGGCGAAACGTTGGATCAGCGAGCATCAACGCACCAATTCCGCGCAGCCGTTTTTCATGTATCTGGCCTATGACACGCCGCATGCCGTTCAGGAGTTACCCACGCAAGTTTATCCATCCGGCGGTGGATTGCACGGCGGCATGCAATGGCTCGGCACGCCCGGGCACATGATCAACACCGCTTCCGGCACGGTCGATTCCTGGGTCCATCCCGATTATCGCAACGCAACTTTCGATGACGATGACAATCCAGCCACACCCGAAATCCCATGGCCCGACGTTTATAAACGTTATGCAACCGCCATTCGCCGCATCGACGACGCGGTTGGCGACATCGTTCAACTGCTAAAAGACCTGAACATTGATTCTGACACGCTGGTGGTCTTCACGTCCGACAACGGCCCGAGCATCGAATCGTATCTTCCCGGCCGGCCGCTGCGCGCAGATTTCTTTGACAGCTTCGGCCCGTTCGACGGCATTAAGCGCGATTGCTGGGAAGGCGGCGAACGCGTGCCGACACTGGCGCGCTGGCCCGGGCATATTCCGCCGGGAAAGTTCGTGACGAGCCCCAGCATCGGCTACGACTGGCTGCGCACATTTGCCGAGGCTGCGGGACTTGTGCCGCCGGCGCGTCTTGATGGCGTCTCGCTGCTGCCCGAATTGACCGGCCGGGGCGGTCAGCATGAGCGCGGCTATATTTACGTTGAATATTTTGAAAGCGGCCGCACGCCCAATTACAAGGCATTCGCGCCCGCGCATCGCAACCGCAAGCGCGGCCAGATGCAATTCATCCGCATCGGAGATTACGCCGGCGTCCGTTACGACATCCAATCCCAGGCCGATCCCTTCGAAATTTACAATGTGGACGTTGACTTCAAGGAGACGAACAATCTCGCCGGGAAAATGCCGGCGTTGGAACAAAAGATGAAGGCGGAGGTACTGCAAGTGCGTCGTCCTAACGATTCCGCGCCGCGGCCTTATGACAACGAACTCGTTCCGGCGTTGACCGTGCCGGAAACGAGGTCCGGCGTGGAATGGGAAGCTTTTGAGGGTAATTTTCCGTGGGTTCCCGACTTCGAAATGGTGCAAAGCGCCCACAATGGGTTCAGCCCGCAGCCCGACTTGAGCAAACGAACTCGCGAGAACAACATCGGAATGTTCTTCACTGGCTATTTGAAAATTCCGCAGAATGGCGATTACATATTTTATTTGTCAGCCGATACGGGCGCGCTGCTGCGAATCCACGACGCGACTGTGGTTGACGCGGATTTTGGTTACGTGGGCGGAACGGAAGTGAGCGGGAGCATCAAACTGCAAGCCGGGTTGCATCCATTCCGGCTTTATTACGCGCGCCGGGACAAAGGCACGCCCGCGCTGACTTTTTCCTGGAGCGGACCGGGCTTCTCAAAAGAACCAATTCCGGCCAATGTGTTCGTGCGGAAAATAGTGCCGATCAAAAGATGATGTTTTGGAAGCGCAGTTCAGGGACTTTCGTTCCCCACATAGCGCACGCGCCAGATGCTGTTGGAGCCGTCATCCACCACGAGCAATGAGCCCTGGCTGTCCACCGTGATGCCCACCGGCCGGCCCCAGACTTCACCCGCATTGACGACAAAACCAGTCAGGAAATCATCATATTCGCCGGTCGCCTTTCCGCGTTTCACCGGGACGAAAATCACTTTGTAACCGGTGCGGCGGGCGCGGTTCCACGAGCCATGTTCGCAGGCAAAAATGCCGCCGCGAAATGCCCTCGGAAATTGCGTTGCCGTGTAAAACGTCAGGCAAAGCGATGCCGAGTGCGCCTGCAACAAGACGTCCGGAACGGTCACCTTTCCGCCCAGTTCGGGACGTTCACCCGAATGGCGCGGGTCCGGATGGCCGCCCAGATAAAACCATGGCCACCCGTAAAAGCCATTTTCCTTCACGCGCGTGATGTAATCCGGCGGCAAATTGTCACCCAGCCCATCGCGTTCATTGACGGAAGCCCACAGATCGCCTGTCCGCGAATCAATAGCAAGTCCCACCGGGTTGCGGATGCCCCAGGCGTAAATGCGAAATCCGGTGCCGTCCGGATTGTATTCTAAAATGTCGGCGCGATTTTTTTCCAAATCATCTTCGCTCTTGTTCTCGGCGACGTTCGAGTGCGAGCCGACCGAAACAAACATCTTTTTGCCTTCGCGAGTGAAAACAATGTCGCGCGTCCAATGTCCGCCGCCGCGCAAATGCCCGCCGCCGGGAATGTCCGGCACGATCATTTCCTTCTCCCCGCTCGCAGTGAGATCGCCGTCCTTATATGGATACCGCACCACGGAATCCGTGTTGGCCACATACACATATTTCGGATGATTTCCCGGCGGATAGAATGCGATGCCAAACGGAAGCGTCAGATGTTCCGCAAAAACATTCGTGCTGATGATTTTGCCATCCGGCCCCTGACGAAGAACGATAATGCGGCCCGGTCCGGCTTCGGCCACGAACAAATCGCCGTTGGGCGCGGTGACAATCTTGCGCGGGTTGTTCAGCCCGGTGGCGAGCAGGTCCACTTTGAAGCCAGGCAGCGTCTGCGGCATGGCATCAGGCGGGCGGGGGACGACGCGCGGCCCGTTGTCAACCGACTTGCTGGCATAGGGCAGCGGCAAATCGTTCAGCTTGATCAACCGCCGGACACCTGGCGCGTCGGTGCTCCAATCTCCACTCAAAGCCGCCTGTCCCTTGAGCAGGCTGTCGGCTCCGAACGCCGAACTGCAAACCAGGACTGCGACGCCAAGGTGAATGACACCCAT
>DASRBR010000482.1:0-2044 GCA_035653495.1 Verrucomicrobiia bacterium | reverse complement strand
ACGCCGGAAGTCGCCAAATTGCAGAAGCAACTCAAGGCGTGGGAAGCGGACCATCCGACGGAGATCGATCATCACGACGACATCCACGCGCGTTTCGACGAGCTTGGCGGTTATCAATTGGAATCGAAGGCAAAGAAAATTCTCGCGGGGCTCAGCTTTCGCGAAAAGGATTTCAATCGTCCTGCGCGCGAGATGAGCGGCGGTTGGGTGATGCGCGCGCATCTGGCGCGTTTGCTCGTGCAGGAGCCGGACCTGCTGATGCTGGATGAGCCGACGAACCATCTCGATCTGGAAGCATTGATTTGGTTCCAGGAATATCTCAAGCAATATCCGGGCGCGATTTTAATGATTTCGCACGACCGCGAATTTTTGAACCAGCTCGTCGGGGGCATCGTGGAGATTCGCCAGTCGAAGCTCATCGCGTATCGCGGCAATTACGAGGATTACCTTGGCCAGCGCGCCGCGAAGGAGGAGCAGTTGCTCGCGGCTTACAAAAACCAGCAGCGCGAAATCGCACACATGATGGAGTTCGTGGACCGCTTCCGCGCCAAGAATACCAAGGCCGCGCAGGCGCAGAGCAAGCTGAAACAGATTGAGCGCATGGAAAAGATCGAGGCGCCGGTCACGACCGAGAAGAAGATCAATTTCAGCTTCCCGCAGCCGCAACGCAGCGGCCAACGCGTCATCACGCTTAAAGGCGTTCATTATGCCTACGGCGAAAACGTGGTTTATCGCGGCATTGATTTTCAAGCGGAGCGCGACCAGCGCATTGTGCTGGTCGGGCCGAACGGCGCCGGCAAATCCACGTTGCTGAAATTGCTCGCGGGTGTGCTGCCGGTGCAACAGGGCAGCCGCGACTTGGGCCACAACACCAAATCCGGATATTACTCGCAATATCGCGTGGACATGTTGCAGCCCGAACGCACCGTGCTGGAGGAAGCGCTCGACACTCCGCAACGCATCACCGAGCAATTCGTCCGCACTGTGCTCGGCTGTTTTTTATTTCGCGGCGATGACGTTTTCAAAAAAGTCAGCGTCTTGAGCGGAGGCGAAAAGAGCCGGCTCGCGCTGGTCAAGCTGCTGCTTGACCCGCCAAATCTTCTTCTCATGGACGAACCGACCACGCATCTCGACATGCCCAGCATTGACGCGCTACTCGATGCGCTGAAACAGTTTGCCGGGACGCTGATTTTCATCAGCCACGACGTTTATTTCATTCGCGCGCTGGCCAACCACGTCGTTCACGTGAATGCGGGGCGGTTGACACATTATCATGGCGGTTATCAATATTATCTGGACAAGACGGCGGCGACTTCCGAACGCGCGGCGTTGACAGCTGGAACGAAGGTCGAAGCGCCGCGCGCAAATCCTGCTGACAAACCGAGCTTCAAGAGCAAGGAGCAGAAGCGGCTTGAGGCCGAGCAGCGCCAGGCGCGTTCACGAGCGCGCAAGGAACAGCAGCAATTCGTCCACCGGCTGGAAAAGGAAATCGGCGAACTTGAGCAGAAACAAAAGGAATTAACCGCGGAATTGGAAAAGCCGGAAACTTACCAGCAGCCCGGCCGCGCGATGGAGATCAATCGTGAATTGATTTACGCGCAGGAGCGCCTCGCCGAATTGACACCCGAATGGGAAGCCGCCGCGCACAAACTCGCCGGGATTGAATGATTTTCATTGCGCGTGCAACGCTCGATAAAATTGTCGGCTGGCATTTTCCGGGAAGGTCAAATTCATTTGTGTGCTGCCCAGTGTGTTGGTTGCGATGGGCTGCCAGTTGATGAGATTGGTTGAGGATTGAATCACATACGTCTGGCCGATTTCGCCTACGAGCGAAAAGGTGATGTTGCCCCCGCTGCTGCCGGTTGATTGCAGGTTGAACGGTTTGGAAGTAAAAACGAGCAACGTGATGCTTGGCGACGGAACGGAAAGATTCACGTTGCCCGCGCTGACAGGCACGTCGCTCAATCGCGCGATGGTGTTGCTCGAATTCAATTGCCAGACCTGCGCGGTGCCCATGCTCAAATAATTGCTGACCGTCAACGCA
>DASRBR010000481.1:0-2530 GCA_035653495.1 Verrucomicrobiia bacterium | reverse complement strand
CATCGCGCTGTCCCGCATGCGGGATCCGCGGACGGCGCAGCGCGCCGTCCCTACCAACGACCTTACTGACATGAACTCGGCATTCGTGAACATCAAAGCCATCGCCAAGCGCGAACTCGGCGGTTATTTTTCCTCGCCGGTCGCTTACGTGTTCATGGTCATCTTTCTTTTGCTCACCGGCTTTTTCACGTTCACGATGGAGGGCAATCTTTTTCAAGTCGGCCAGGCAAGCCTTGAATCCTTTTTCAGATGGCATCCATGGCTGTATCTCTTTTTAGTGCCGTGCGTGGGAATGCGGCTTTGGGCGGAGGAACGCCGCGTCGGCACGCTGGAACTTTTGCTCACCAAACCCATCACTGCGTGGCAGGCGATTGTTGGAAAATTTCTGGCCTCATGGATTTTCATCGGCATCTCGCTCGCGCTCACCTTTCCGGTCGTCATTACCGTCAATTACCTCGGCACGCCGGACAACGGCGCGATTCTGGCCGCGTATGTGGGCAGTTTTTTGATGGCCGGAACGTACCTGGCCATCAGTTGCATGACCTCCGCCATGACGCGCAACCAGGTCGTGAGCTTCATCGTGTCCGTTGTCATCTGCCTTTTCATGGTGCTTTGCGGGTTCACGTATGTGACCGATTATTTGCGGCGTTTTGACAAGCCGTGGCTCGTTGACCTGGTTTCGTCGTTCAGCGTCATCACGCATTTCGAATCGTTCCGCACCGGCATGCTCGATTCGCGCGATGTGATTTTTTTCCTGCTGGTCATCAGCTTTGCCTTGTTCACAAACGGCGTCATCATCCGCAGTCATCGCGCCGGTTAATCACGCTCAACCCAGACCATGAACCAAAACCGTTTTGAAACGCTGCTTTACTCCGCCGTCGGGGTCGGGGTGATGTTTGTCGTCATGGTCGCGCTTTACATCGTGACCAGCGCGGCAAAAGTGCGCGTGGATGTGACCGCGGACAAGGTCCACACGCTCTCGCCCGGCACAAAAAAAATCCTTGCCCGCCTCAATTCGCCGGTGACCATCCGCTTTTATTGCACGCAGGGCGACAACGCCATGCCGCCCGCGCTGCGCACTTACGCGCAGCACATCGAGGATTTGCTCAATGAATATCAGCAGGCTTCACAGGGCAAACTCATCATCCGAAAATTCGATCCGCAACCCGACTCGGACGCCGAAGATTCGGCGCGGCTCAATGGTGTTGAAGGCCAGCCGACCGGGCCGTTCGGCAGCGATAAAATTTATCTCGGCATCGCGGTGAGCCGGCTGGATCAAAAATTCGTGCTGCCATGGCTTCCGCCCGAGCGCGAACGCCTGCTGGAATATGACATTTCCCGCGCCATCGCCCGCGTGGTGAATGGCAGGCCGCCGGTGGTCGGCATCATGAGCGCGTTGCCGGTGTTCGGCCGCAAGCCCGACCAGATGGCAATGATCCGCGGCGATCGCGGCGCGGACCCGTGGGCGTTCGTGACCGAGTTGAACAAGGATTTTGCGGTGCGGGAAATCCCGATGACCGCGACCAAAATTGACGAGGACGTGAAGGTTTTGCTCGTGGTGCATCCACGCGACATTTCAGACACCGCGCAATACGCGATTGACCAATTCGTTTTACGCGGCGGCAAATTGATCGCTTTTCTCGATCCGCATGCGTATTTCGACCAGCGCCATGATGACAACCAGCCGATGATGATCATGGGCGACAGCGCCGGGAAATCCACGCTGGACAAATTGCTCAAAGCATGGGGATTGCAGATGGACGTGGACAAAGTTGTCGCGGACGCGTCGTTCGCGGGCCGCAACACCCAAGACGGCAGCATCATGCCGACGTTGCTCATCGTCACGCGCAACGGCATCGACGAGAACGAAGCGGCGACCAGCCAGATTGATAATTTGGTCATTCCGTTCGCGGGCGCATTCACCGGCAAAACCGTCAGCGGCATCAACGAAAGCGTGCTCATCAAATCCACGCCTAATTCTGAAATGGTGGACAGCCTCATCGCAACTTCCGCGAGCGAAGCCATCCAGCGCGACTTCAAACCATCCAACACCTCGTACGCGCTGGCCGTTCATCTCACCGGAAAATTCCAGACTGCATTTCCGTTGGGTGCGCCGGGTGGCTTGGACGTTACGCAATTGAAGGAATCCAGCGGCAATGGCGAGGTCGTGCTTGTGGCCGACACCGACATGCTCAACGACCAATCCTGCGTCAGCGTTCAGCGCGTGATGGGCCGCCGCGTCATCAAACCGGCGAATGGCAATCTTAATTTCGTGCAAAGCCTAGTGGAATTATTTTCCGGCGATGACGATTTGATCAGCGCCCGCAGCCGCGCCAGCATGAACCGCCCTTTCACAAAGCTGAAGGACATGGAATCCAAGGCGGGTCGTCAATGGGAGGAAAAAATCCAGGTGCTCGAAACCCGGCAGCGCGAAACCGACCGCAAAATCCGTGAATTGCAGACGCACAAGGAAGGCGGCGACGAGCAGCGAATGATCCTTTCGCCCGAGCAGCAGCTTGAACTGCAGAAC
>DASRBR010000480.1:0-7248 GCA_035653495.1 Verrucomicrobiia bacterium | reverse complement strand
CTATGAGTCGTATAAGACCCATTTTTGAAACTTGGATGTTGCGGGAATTGGCATTAATTAAATGCATGTTGTTATTTCGCGAAAAGGTTTCAGCGGATTGGCTGCCAAAAGTGCTCGGCAACTTGCCGGCGGTTTTGGTTGACCATGCCCATTTGGAGCGCAAGGCTGCAACGACCGCCTTGAACTTGGAAAAATATCGCGACTTGTATGAGCGTGTCGGCGAACTCAACGCCATCGCCATCGAAGAACTGCAACATTTTCAGCTCGTGCTCGACCTCTTGCGCGAGCGCGGCATTCCCTTCACGCAACCGTATCCCAGCGCATGGATCACCGGCTTGATGCGCTCGATCCGCAACGGCCAGCGTCATCAGGTGATTGATCATCTGATTTGCTGCGCGTTCATCGAAGGGCGAAGCTGCGAAAAATTCCAATTCCTTGCCGCCGCGCTGCAAACCATTGACGCCTCGCTCGCGAAGTTTTACGCCGGGCTCGTCGAATCGGAAGGCAATCATTACGCGACATATCTGCTTATGGCACGCGACATTGATGAAGCCGAAACCGACCGTCGCATGGATTTTTATCTCGACCTTGACGCAAAACTGATGCGCGAACCCAACCCGCTGCCGATGCTGCACTGATTCGGATTTGCAATTTACAATTTACGATTTACACGCCGCAGGATAATAGCATACGTGTTTCGTGTTGCGTGTTCCGTCCACAATGTCTGCCCGCAACACGCAATACGAATCACGCATCGCGTAAATCGCAAATCGCAAATCGAAAATGGTATCCGCTCTCATCGTAGCTGCTGGAAAAGGGACCCGCATGGGACCCGACCGCGACAAGTTGTTTCTCGAAGTCGCCGGGAAACCGGTCGTCGTGCATACATGGCAGCGTTTTGCCCAAGCGCGCGACATTGATGAACTTATCCTCGTCGTTCGCGAAGGGATGCAAGCAGCTTTTCAGGAATTGGCCGCGCAACATGGTTTGAAAAAGCAATTTCGTTTGGCCGCAGGCGGTGCGGAACGGCAAGACTCCGTTTGGAACGGTCTTCAGGCGCTTTCGCCGGCAACAGAGATTGTGGCCATCCAGGATGCCGCGCGACCTTGCACGAGCGAGGCGTTGATTTCGGCGACAATCGCCGCCGCGCGAGAATCCGGCGCAGCCGTTGCCGGCCAGCCCGTCACCGACACCATCAAGGAAACTTCCGATGGAAAGACTATTGCCCGGACGCTCGACCGTTCCCGCCTCTGGGCCGTGCAAACGCCGCAAACCTTTCGCGTGGAAATCATCCGTCGCGCCCTTTCTGTCGTGCGCGAAAAGCGCTTGCAAGTCACTGATGACACGGCCGCTTGCGAATTGATCGGCCAACCGGTCCAGCTCATTGCCTCGCCATCGCCAAACCCGAAGGTGACCGTTCCAGCCGATTTGGCTTACGTGGAATTGTTGTTAAGTACCCAAGTACCCAAGTACCCAAATACCCAATAGCTTGCCGCTGCGCGATTTCTCATTCTTGGGTATTTGGGTACTTGGGTATTTTCCATTTCCCTTCCTTGCAAAAGCGCTCTGCCGCATTTATTGTCAGCCTGAAGTTATTTTGGATTTATGAAAAGACGCCTTGTTTACGTCCTCATCGCAGTGCTCCTGGCCGGCAATCTGATTGTCGGCGCGCGTATTTATTTTCGTCCCGCGCAAGCCGCGGAAAAGGACTCCGCCTACCCGAGCCTCGAATTATTTTCCTACGTCCTCGAAAAAGTCCGCAAGGATTATGTGGACGGCAAAAATCTGACCTACCAGGAACTCGTCTATGGCGCGTTGAAAGGAATGATCAACACGCTGGATCCCCACAGCGAATTCATGGACCCGGCCAAATACGACGAACTGCAAAAGGACACGCAAGGCGCCTTTGGCGGTCTGGGCATCATGATCGAGATAAAGGACCATTACGTCACTGTCCTTGCGCCGATGGATGACACACCGGGTTTTAAAGCCGGCGTTATGGCCGGCGACCGCATCCTCAAGATTGACGGCAAGGACGTTGAACAACTCGGCGCGCAGGATGCCGAACGTTTGCAGGAATCCGTCCAACGGCTCCGCGGCGAACCGGGAACGTCAGTGACAGTGACCTTCATGCGCCCTTCGACCGGCGTGGTGAAGGAAATGAAATTGACCCGCGCCATCATCAAGGTGGACATGGTCAAGGACATCAACAACAAAAAGGATTTTCCGCTGGGTGAAGACAAGATCGGTTATGTGCGCCTTGTGCAATTCGGCGAAAAGACCAGCGACGACCTCGAAAAAGCATTGCGCAAATTGAAGGCCGAAGGAATGGAAGCCCTCATCATTGATTTGCGGCGCAATCCGGGCGGCCTGCTCGACCAAGCGGTTGAAGTTTGCCAAAAATTTCTCCCAAACGGTAAATTGATCGTTTCAACGGAAGGCCAAAATCCTTCGCAGAATTCCAAGCGTTACGCCGAGGGCCGCGGCGATGAATTGCACGGCATGCCAATCGTGATACTTGTGAATGGAGAAAGCGCCAGCGCATCGGAAATCGTTTCCGGCTGCCTGCAGGATTATCATCGCGCAATCATTCTTGGCGAACGGACTTTCGGCAAAGGCTCCGTGCAAAGCATCCTGCCGTTGCAGGACGGCTCGGCTTTGCGCCTCACCACGGCCAAGTATTACACGCCCAGCCATAAAGTCATTCACGGCCAGGGCATCACGCCCGATGACACCGTGCCGATGACCGACGACGAAGAACTCGCCGTCGTGCTCAAGACGCGCCCCGGGCTCGACACGCTCACGCCCAAGCAGCAGGAGGAGCTTCGCAACGCGCACGACATCCAGATGGACCGCGCCAAGGACTTGCTTCACGGCATTTTGATTTACGCGCATCGTTCCGGCGGCAGCCAAAAAATGGCCGAAAAAACCGGCAAGGAAGTCGCTGAATACGAGAAGTGATCAAAACATCCAATTGAACTGGATGTTCGAAGTTCGATGTTCAGCGTTCGATGTTTTCTTTGCATCCTTGAATGACCATCCTTGCATTCGAAACTTCGTGCGATGAAACCAGCGTTGCCGTCGTTCGCGATGGCCGCGTCCTCTCGAGCCTGGTCTCCTCCCAAATCAAATTGCACGCGGAATACGGCGGCGTCGTGCCCGAACTGGCCGCGCGAGAACATCTGCGCAACCTGATGCCCGTCGCCCGCGCCGCGCTGGAAGAAGCTGATGTTTTCGCGGGTTCGTTGGACGCCATTGCCGCTACGCAAGGTCCTGGCTTGCCGAATGCCTTATTGCTCGGGCTCAAAGCCGCGCAAGCGACCGCTTTCGCTCTCCGCAAACCGTTTCTCGGCATCCATCATCATGAGGCGCATCTTTATTCCCCGTGGATCGCTGGCGAACCGCCGCTGGCGGATTTCGCCTCGTTCCAGCCGAATGTTTCGCTGGTCGTCAGCGGCGGGCACACGCTGCTCGTGCATGTCAAATCAGAACGCGAATATGCTGTGCTCGGCTCGACGATTGACGACGCGGCTGGCGAATGTTTCGACAAAACCGCGAAACTGATGGGCCTGGCCTATCCCGGCGGGCCGGAAATTGATCGTCTTGCGGCGCGTGGAAACGCCAAAAAATATGATTTTCCGCGCCCCATGCTGCGCGATGCCAGCGACGACTTCAGCTTCAGCGGATTGAAAACGTCTGTGCGTTATTTTCTGCGCGACCATGCTGAAGCGCTGGAAAATCAACAGACGATCTGCGATCTATGCGCTAGCGTGCAAGCGGCGATTGTCGAAGTCCTCGTTGGAAAAACCATTCGCGCGGCGAAGCGGGTTGGAGTGGAGTGCGTCACCGCATCGGGCGGCGTGACTTGCAATAGCGCCTTGCGAACCGCGCTCGAACAAGCCTGCGCCAGTGAGAATTTTACCTTGCGTTTGGCCAATCGAAATCTCTGCACCGACAACGCCGCCATGATTGGCATCCTTGCCGAACAAAAATTGCTTCACGGCGCGCCCGCGACATCCCTCGATGCCGAAATCATGCCCGGCTGGGCGCTGGGGTGATGAGGCTTTGATTTGCGATTGAAAATCAACAAAGCGGACCAGCACGCGCTAGCCCGCCCGTGGAAACTACACTTTTATTTGACTCACGACCGCTTACGGCAGCCGTTCGTCCGTCCAGTCAATGTGCCACTCCGCCATGTAACAATCCTTGCGCGTGTTTGCGGTGGTGGTGTCCTGGACGTTGTCGTCAATCTGCATGGCAGGAACGATGTTCGCCGCAAAGCTGCTGCTGGTTCCGGGATAATTCGTTGACCAGCTAAAATTGCTGAGGCTGCCGACATCACCGGCCGAAAAGCCGTTGTAATAGACATAGCCGTCATGCAACCCCACGGTAAAGGTCACTTCATACCACCAGTTCGTCTGAAGCTTTTGGTAATTGCCGGTGGCATGCCAGGTTGTGCCTGTCCAAACGCTCCACTCGCCATTGTCAGTTCCGTCGCGCAGCGGATACCACGCCACGGCACCCTGCAAACGCTGGGAGCCCGTGTATTTGTTGATCGGGAATTCAAGACCCTGCGTGATGTACTGCGGATAGGCATATTTGAAATAGAGATGATAAGTCCACGTGTCCGCATCCACATACGGCAAATCCTGATACCGATAAGCATTGTAATACCAGTGGGTCGTCGGTTCCGCGGTGCTCGTGATCTGGAAATCATACCCGTCCTGATTGGTGTAAGGCGCGGGAATTGACGTGTCGGTGAAATGCTGCGAGCTGTCCACGCCGTTAACTGTCATAACGCAACTCGTGCAACCTGAATTACAACAAACCCGCTGGCCGTTGGAAAAACCTTCCGTGTAAAGCTCCCAACCTTCGCCCCCGCTGGTCGTCTTGTCTTCGAGGCTGTGGTAACCAACGCCAGTCGCCTTGTAATTGAAACAATCCACCACGCTTTCGGTGGAGACGGATGTATCCACATAAGCCTTGTGCTCGACTTCAAACGTCACACTCGCCGTGCTCACCGGGTCCGCGAGCGAAGCCACTTCGGTCCATGAGCTGGCATCGGTCGAGATTTCCCAATAAGTGGTTCCGCTGGCCTCGCGAAATGCCATGTATAAACCGTCCTTGCCCGGCGCGTAGGAAGCGCTGCCGATATAATGATAACTCGTTCCGCCGCTGTTCCAATAACCCGCCACGACGGTGGTGGGGTTGATGTCATCCAGTTTGAGTTCGAGATAATTGCCCGTGCTTTCATCAATTGCCCAGAGGAAGAACACGGTCGAGTTCGCCACGCCGGTGTGGCTGCGCACCAGGATGGATTGCCGGGAATTGGACAGTGCCTGCGAACTTTTGAGCGTCGCCGTAGGATTGGACAACTTGCCGGACGGTGAAGTCAACGTGAGGACGCTGCTGCCGATGACGGACGTTCCGCCATTTGCGGCCAGCGTCCAATTATTGGCGTTATTGAAGTTATCATAGAGCCTGGCTGAAACGGGCTGGATGGCTAACGACAGCGCCACCAAACCGGCCATTGCAGATTTAAAGGAATGTTTGTACATAGTTGATAGGTATTGTTGGTCGGTCAGCGAGGTTGGCGAAAACCTATCACGGGTTATGCAAAATCTTTATCCCCTTTTGTTGGTAAAAAAGGTTACGATTGAGAAAAGATAGGGAGGTTTATCCCCCGTTTTGGGGTGGGTAATTACGGAAATACAACGAAGGTTGTATGAGCCAATCCTCTGCAAAAGCCGTAGTCTTCTGCTGCTTTAAAACGTCTGTAATGATAGAGCCACCGATTGCACAGATTTCACAGAATTTAATCTGTGGAATCGTGATCTGTGGCTTTTAATCTATGGATGGGATACCTTGATTCGTCATTGCGATCAAGTGGGAGCGGGGTCGGCGGGCCCTTCAGGGCGTGGAGAGCTTGCTTGCTGGTTCGGCGGTTCCGCTGTGTTCACCCGGAATGCGATCAACGCGAATGATCGGGTCCTGTGCTTCGACCAGGGGACCTTCCCAACGAAGAAAACTTGCCGCTGGCGGAGTGGTGAGCCAAATCTGTGTGTCTTTCGCCGCGACAAAAACTCTCGCCAATGCCGACACCTCGGGATGAATGGTGAAGCGGTCGCCTTGAACAATCCGGCCCGCCATGCTCATTTGGTCAAGTCCATGATAAAAAATTTCCGCTGGAACAACCTTCGGCTTCGGTATGAAGCCGACGGCCCGTAATTGGATCTTTTCACCTTTCACCAGGCGCTCACGTTCTTGTTCGATGGCGAGCACGAATCCAAACCCGGCGAACGTCCGCCCTAGTTCAATCTTTACTGCTTCCGACCAGCGTTTTACTTTTCCTCGTTCCCTTTTCTCAGCAACCGCTTTGCCGGCCTTGAAATCCACTTCGAAATGCCGCAGCAACCCGCCATTTTTGGATTCAGTCCATGACCATGCTTGCTGAACGAGCTGTGGCGTCTGGCGCAGCGAAGTTTTTTCCTCGATGGTTCGGCCATCGGCAAAATGATAGGTGATCTTGACGTGCAGAATGCCATTTTCCGTCCATTGAATGAATTCGCCATCGGCGAGTTTATCGCCGTGCAAATTCATCATTTCAGGAAACCCGTGCTGGGCGGATTCGGCCGCAGATTGCCCCAATGGTGGTGATTGCGCGAGAGAACCAATGACTGGGAAGCACACGCACAAAACCAGCGCCATCAGCCAAAAGCCTTTTCGTTTCATTGTTTTTCGCGAGGCAGTTCAAATTGCGTTGCAAGCCGCTTAACGGGGCGCCTCGTATCTCTAATGCATGTAGGAACTTTATTCCAGCGAGGAATTGCCAGCCTTAGAGCAGATCAAATTAAAGTGCAGCCGCTTTATTTGATGAGAAAGGGATAGCCGATTTCCGGGTGGAACGGTCAACTTGACCGTTCAGGTCGGCAACCTGCCGACCTGTTAATGTTGTTTTGGCGGGGTGAAGAAGAACTGTCCGGCAAGTTGCCGGACAGAACAGGCGAGTCGCCTGTTCAACCCGAAAACTAAATCTGTCCAAATGCTTTTTGTGGCTATTGTTCAATTAAATCGCGCTAGCTCAATGGAAATAGCTCGTTTTTTGGCGTTGCGGCCGTGATACTTGCGAGGTGAGGAAGCGGGTGGGCATTTTATCTTTTGCTTTGCTGGGCATCGCGCTCATCGCGTTCGCTTGGTGGATTTTGAACCCGCTGCCAGACCCCGTTTACAATGGCAAACCTTTGCACG
>DASRBR010000479.1:0-9329 GCA_035653495.1 Verrucomicrobiia bacterium | reverse complement strand
GGTTGCGCGGAAAACATCGAAGACCACGCACGCCTTTTGCGCAAGGTCGCGATCAGCCAGTGCCGCGAATTCCGCAGGCGCAAAAAGGACTTCCAATGAGGTGGTTGCCATCGGGCGTTTAGTTCGTCTTGACGGTTCCGTTTTCCCGGCGCGTTCGCATATAATGAAAAAGATACTGCTGCGCGTAACCCGCGTTGCGACCAAAATAGTTTTGGGTGAAACCTTGCAATTTGAGCCTGCTGGGACGACGCCGCGGAAAGTAAAGCTGGCGCAAGGCCTTCATGACCCAGACATCCACCGGGAACGCGGTTTGAAACCCGTAGGCGAAGAGCAAAACGCAATCCGCGATCTTTGGCCCGACGCCCGGAAGTTCCAGCAATCGCGCGCGCGCTTCGTCTGCTGACAAAGAATGAAGCTGTTGCAGGTTGAGCCTACCTTCAGCGATCATCCGCGCGCTCGCGAGCAGATAGGGGGCGCGAAATCCCATTTTGCAATTTCGCAATTCAATCTCGCTGGCCAGCGCCAGGCGTTCAGGTGTGGGAAACGAGCGCGCCCCGGGAAAACCTTCCGGAACGGCAACCGGTTGTCCAAATTTTTCGCAAAGCAATGAAACGATTTGCTGTATCTGGACGATTTGCTTGGTGGAAGAAAGGATGAATGACGCAAGACATTCCCATGGGTCCTGTCGCAACAAGCGTAAGCCCTGGCACGCATTGACTGCGGAACGCATCGCAAGGTCCGATGGAAAAGTGGCCACTACTTCGCGCAGGTCCAGATCCAATTGCAGATAATGCGTGAGCCAATCCCAATCGGCAACGGGTTCGGCGCATTGCGCGAGAAGTTCGGTGCCTTTTGATTGCAGTTGGACCCAACGATTTCCAATGATGCCAACCCACCCATTTCCATGGCGTTTCCATCGGAACGCCTGGCCGGAGGTGAGCGTGGCATCCAGATTGTAATCGATGACCGAAAAAATCTTTTGCGTGGAGTTCATGAAATATCACCGCAAACCACGGCATTCGAAAATCTGGATGCGATGCGCAGGATGACCCTTGTGCATGGAAACGACGCATCCTATGTCCGAGACAGATTCAAATTCGGCTTGGACCAGCGGAGGAATGGGATAATCGATGTAATCAGACGAAGGCGGCTCCCAGTGAACGAATTTGTTGACGAAATCAACCAGCGATTTGGGCACGTCCGAAGTGGTGAGTTGCTTGAAATCCACTTCGCGCAAATAAAGCGCGTTTTCACCTTTGCGGCTTTTATAGCCCGGCCAGAAATAGAACTGGTTCATCGGAACAGGCGAATCGTAAAAATAAACCAAGGGATGGTCCGGCACACCCGCCTTCGCTTCGGGAATGTTGAAGGTCATCTCCCCGGCGATGCCGTAATGATCACAAATGATGAAAACCGGTTTGCCTTCTTTCATGAATTCTTCGCGCTTTTGTTCGACAAGTGCGGCGGTTTCCCCCCAACCCTTGACGCGGCGCGTGCTGTCCAACGCGGCTGGAAGCACATGGCCGCCGGTGAACTTGCCGATGATGTTTGTGTCGCGCAAAACGACCGCCATCAAAAGACCGATGGCAAAGCCGCCAATCAGGCAAAATTTGAGCGGCTGTTTGCCGTCGCGCCAGCGTCCTTCCCAGTAAACGACGGCGAGGCAGAAGAGCGGGGGAATTGACGGCGCGATCCAGTTTGCCAGCACTCGTGAGTGGAATGTAAACAGAAAGTAAAACAGGAAAACCGGGGCCGCCATGCTAAAAAAATAAACGAGCAATGGAGAACGAGGCTTCTGCCGCCACATGATGATGGCCGTCATGATAACGACCGGAAAAAAAAACGGATTTTGCAGGATGAATTCCTGGAGCACAAAATCACGCGTGAAATTGCTGATAGCGTGCCAAAGGTTTCCCGGAGTAGGCGCCCAATGTTTGTCGAGATTTCCGTCCTGGCTCACGTGTGTCAGGGTCACCCAATGATTTTGTGCGTTCCAAATCAGCACGGGGAGGGTAAAAAGCAGATTCACGAGCAACGCCAGGTACGGACCGGGCCGACGCAATTGCTTTCGCGCGGGTGGATATAAAATGAAGAAAAGCGCAAATGAAGGAAGTTGAGGGTTGTATTTGCTTAGAAACCCGAGCCCCATCCAAAGCCCGACCCACAACCAATCAGCGGTTGTTGCATTTTCCTGCACCGCGCGCCAACCGGCGATCATCGCCAGCACCCAAAACATCACCGAGAGCGGGTCAACGGTCATCAGCGTCGAGCCGACGGAAAGCAAGGGCACCGCAGGCAAAATGGCCGTCAGCCAGAATGCCGCGCGCGCATTGACTTCCTTCGCAACGAACCGGAACAGGCAAAGGGAGGTGATTGCACCCAGCACCGGCGCAAAAAAACGGACGCCAAAGACTGTATCACCCCAGATGTGGGTGCCGAGCCATTGCGTGAGCGCGATCAGGAGCGGTTTGCTGTAATAGGAAAGCGCAAGATGCTTGGACCAAATCCATTGATAGGCTTCGTCTTCGGAAAGCGTGATGACGCCGCTGGCGATGTAAGCGGTGCAGATGATGTACTGAATCAAAATGAGCGCGTAACCGAATCGCATCCATTGCTGGTCGCGCAAGGTTTTGTCGGACGCGCTTTCTGCGGGTCTGGCTCCGTTGACAACGGGATCAAGCAGTGAAGGCAGCTTTTGATGCCAAATTGGAAACCATCGCGTGCCCGCCCATTGCCAAAGCGCGTTGGCAGTCCAAACCAAACCGGCGGCATAACCCGCGCCAAGGATTGCGCCCGCCAAGACATCGCCCGGATAATGGACCCCGTTATAGATTCGGGAAAAGCCGACGAGCACGGCCAGGGGCAACATGAAACGGATGCTGCGGCGGTAATAGATGAAGGCGATCATGGTTGCGGCAAACCAGTTTGCCGCGTGGGATGAAGGCATGCTGCCGGAATCCGTTTTGCCGATGCTTGGTGGAACGTGGAACTGCGCCAGCGCGAGGAACGGTCGTGGCCGATGGATGGCCTCCTTCAGTGTGCGACAAACCACGCCGTCGCCAAAGACAAGGGCCAGCAATATCATTGCCACGCAAAGGCGTCCCCGCGCGCCGCCCTTCCACAAAAGCAATACGGCCGTTGCAAAAACGAGCGGCGCGAACAAGATGTTGCCGCTGAAGAACGGCATCACCACATCCAGCAAAGGACTGCTCCACGCCGGATTGACCAGGTGAAACAGGCTGGCATCAACTGTTTGGGCCCACTGCATTCAACCATATTTTACGTTGAAGCAGCGAGTTGCAAAGGAAGAAAAGCCAGTAACTCATGTCATTACACGAGAAGAATTCGCCGGGTGAGGGCACCCGGCCTACAAAATACGCGATTCTGGCCTTCCTGCACGCCGCGTGCCCCTCACGCGCCGCTTGGCGGAAAATTTAGGAATTAGCCTCTAATAGCGAATTACTGAGCGCAAAGGATAGTCTTTTAGTTTTTCACGGCCACCGAGGAAGCCCAGTTCGATGAGAAATGATATTTCGAGAATTTTCGCGCCGACTTTCTTGAGCAACGCAGCAGCCGCCGCAGCGGTGCCTCCCGTGGCAAGAAGATCGTCGATCAACAAAACACGGCTGCCCGGCTGGACGGCGTCAATGTGGATGGCGATGGCGTTCGCGCCATATTCAAGATCGTAATTTTGCTCGTGCGTTTGGTAAGGCAGCTTGCCTTTCTTGCGCACAGGCACGAAGCCGGCCTGAAGCCGCAACGCCGCGCCGGCGGCAAAGATGAATCCGCGGGCATCGATCCCGACAACCGCATCCACCATCCCCGGCTTGTAACCTTCGGTCAGCAAATCAATGCTGCCGGAAAAAAGTCGCGGATCGGCAAGAACAGGAGTGATGTCCTTGAACTGGATGCCGGGTTTTGGAAAATCAGGAATGTTGCGGATGGCGCGCTCGATTTCCGCAGGCGTCGGTTTGCTCAAATTCATGCTCCGGTATCGTGACGGCGAAGATTGCGGGCATCAAGTTTTTTTGGCTTCAAACTTCTCAATCATTTTCCGCAATTTCTTGAGCGCGATGTTCTGGATCTGCCGCACGCGTTCGCGCGTGACACCGAATTTTTCGCCGACTTCTTCCAGCGTGCGCTGGCTGCCGCCGTCCAGGCCAAACCGCGCGCGCAGGATGGTCGCTTCGCGCGGGTCGAGCGTCGTGACCATTTCCTGCAACATCTTGACCACGGTTTTTTCCTCAAGCTGCTCGTAAGGCGTGTCGGCATTTTCATCCTGGACCACCTCGGCAAAATTGTTGGAATCTTCGTCGCCGATGGGTGCGTCCAGCGAAGCCGGGCGGATGGCCGCCGTGCGCATCTGGCCGACGCGCATCGCGGAAATACCCAGCTCTTCCGCCAACTCTTCGTCGGTCGGTTCGCGGCCAAGGATTTCCTGCAGCTTCAACGCGGTGCGGCGCATCTTGGAAATCTTGTCCACCAAATGCACGGGCAGACGGATGGTCTTGGATTGGTTGGCCAACGCGCGTTTGATGGATTGCTTGATCCACCATGAGCCGTAGGTCGAAAGCTTTCCGCCCTTGGCCGGGTCGAACCGTTCGACCGCTTTCATCAAGCCGATGTTGCCTTCGCTGATGAGGTCCAGCAGCGGCAGGCCGATGCCTTCATAATCGCGGGCGATTTTGACGACGAGGCGCAAATTCGCCTTGATCATCTGTTCGCGCGCTTTTTTGTCGCCTTTTTTGATGCGGGCGGCCAATTCAATCTCCTCCTGAGGCGTGAGCAATTTCACCTGGCCGATTTCGCGGAGGTAAAGTTTGATTGCGGTGTCGCCGTCGTAAGAAGAACGCTCCCGTTCCACAAGCGGCGGCGGTGCTGGTGTGGCGGAAATTTCTTCCTGCTTCAGTTCGGCCTCCGTTGGCTCGACGTCACCGTCGGCATCAGGCGCCGGAGTTGGCGGTTTTGGTTTCTCCGCCGCGATTTTCGTGGGAGCGGAGAATCTTGGGGTTTTGGCACGAGAGACGGTGCCCAGCCGTTTTTTGCCGTTGACCTTAGCCGGGCGTCTTTGTTTGGCAGCCATAAAACGATTCATACTTCAGGGATTACCACCTTCTCCGCAAGCAAATTAGCAATTGCTCCTTGCCGTGGTTTAATGCTTAGCAAAACCATCATCTGCGATAAATAGGGCGTTGTGCCCATGCTATTCACCTTGTAAACAACCGTCATCGTCGTTGGTTGCGGTTATAGAGCATGATCAATCTCAACAGTTGCAGGATGGCCGTGAGCATCGCGGCGACATAGGTCAATGCGGCGGCATGCAACATCTTGCTCACGGCGGGACTTTCCGACGGCTGGACCAGCCCCAGGTTGGTAAGTTGTCGCTTGGCTCGGCGGCTGGCGTCGTACTCGACAGGCAACGTAATGATTTGAAACAGAGTGATCACCGCGAAAAGGCCGATTGAAATGGCGAGCATTTTGGTGAACATCGCGCTGCCCAAGAACAGGCCCAGCAAAAAAATGAAGTAACAGGCGGAACTGGCAAATTGCGTCGCCGGTGCAAGCCACATCCGAAGATTGAAAAGCGGATACGTGGCCTGTTGTTGGAGGGCATGGCCTGCCTCATGCGCAGCAACACCCACCGCCGCAATGGAACGCCCGTCATAATTTTCCTCGGAAAGAAAGAGCGTCTTCCTCATCGGATCGTAATGGTCGGTCAAGTGCCCGCCAATCGGTTCAATGCCGACATTTGTCAAACCCGCGCGGTCAAGGATTTCACGCGCGGCTTGGGCGCCGGACAAACCATTTTGTATCGGCTCTTCGGAATAACGATTGTAGGCGCTGGAGAGCCTCATCTGGGCATAAAATCCCAAAAGAATGCCCGGAATGGCGAACCACCAGTATGGGCCAAAGAAATACATATGAACTAACTTAACGCAAAACTCATTCCGTGAAAACGGAAGTCAAATTCCCAAAATCATAACACAACCCAACTCAATTGACGGCAAACCGACTGCCCTCGTTCAACTCACCAGCCTGGAGCATGCCAAGTTGTAAGGCTTTGATTTCCATGAAAGCAGCATCCGAACAAGAGGTTAAAAGAGATAAATTGGCCCGGTTCGCTGTGCCTTTATGACACACGCGCCCTAAACTTCGAGGACTTTTTCGAATTGAGTGAGATTTCGCGGTGCGCCGCGGGTGACAAGCGCCACATCTTCCAATCGCACCCCGCCAATGTCCGGGTAATACAACCCGGGTTCCACGGTAACGACATGACCGGGCTTTAAAGTGCCTTTGGAAGTTGCGCCCACTCGAGGCGCTTCATGGATTTCCAATCCCAAACCGTGGCCGGTTCCATGAAAGAAACCCTGCATGCGACCGTCAACCTTCCCGGTCTTGTAACCTTCGCGCACAAAAAGGGCCTGGACGGCTTTGTGAATTTTGGAGGTTTCAGTCCCGGCGCGCATGAGGGAAAATGCCGCTTTCTGCCCGCGATAAACAGTGTCATACAATTTGCGGACCGCTTCGCTCGCGCGCCCCTTGACAACCGTTCGGGTGATGTCGCCGAAATACCCGGTCTTTTGTGAGCGGGGAAAAACATCCAAAATGATCGGCTCATTCGCCTTCAGCGGGCCGTAACCGGCTTCATGCGGGTCGCAAGCCTGTTTCCCGCCGGCAACGATGGTATGACTTGCCAAACCATTGGCTTGCATGATGGCAGTATCAATGATGGAGCGCAGTTTTTCGGACGTCAGCGGGGCATTGTGGTAAATCAACTTGCGGTTCTTTGCGATTTTCGCGGACTTCAACGCCTGCATGGCTTCGGCGAGGCCCACTTCTGCCATCATGAGCGCCGCGCTGATTTTTTTCACTTCGTCAGAGCTCTTTTCCTCGCGCTCGGGGAAAAATCCGTCCGGCTTGGGTTTGACTTTGATGCCTGCGTCGCGCAAATCCAACGCAAGCGAATAGGGGAAATTGCCGGGCACAAAAACCTTTCGCACCCGATGCTCGTACAGAACGGCGGCCACGACATCGGCCAATCCCGGCGAGTTGTTTCCATTTCGGCGAAGTTTTTGCTGGACCTGGCTCAACGAGCAAACGTGGCAATGAGGCGCCTGTTTGCGGGCCCGGTCGATTTCCAAATCGCTCATCACGAGGATTTCTTTGCCGCGAATGCAAAGGTAAATGAACGGGTCGGGGACAAACATGCCGACTGCATAAAGCATGTTGGCATCGTGATCGCTGTCGGCAACCATCAGCAGAGTTTTCATCGCATTGTCCCGTTTGGAGATTCCAGTGCGCGAAGGTTAGCGGAACCCAAAAAATTTTTCAAACCCCAAAAAGCCTGTCTCCCGCATCGCCCAATCCCGGCACGATGAACCCGCGGCTGTCCAGCTTCTTGTCGATCGCCGCGGTGAAGATGGGAAGCGTCGGATAATGCGCATGGACCTGCCGGATTCCTTCCGGCGCGGCGACGAGATTTACCAAGCGCACGCGTTTTGCGCCAAGTTCGGCCAGCAAATGCATCGCCGAAACCGCGCTCCCGCCCGTCGCCAGCATCGGGTCGATCAAAATCACTTCAAAACGGCTCAAATCGCGTGGCAAACTTTTGTGATAAAACAATGCGCGCAAACTTTTTTCTTCGCGCTTCAATCCGATGAAGCCAACGCGCGCGTGCGGAATCAACTGCAGAATCGAATCCAGCATTCCCAATCCGGCGCGCAATACCGGAACCAAAATGACCTCGCGCCGCAATTGAGAGCCGCGGATGCGCGCCAGCGGCGTGGTGACCGTCAATGGCCGGAGGTCGAATGAGCGGGTCGCCTCATAGATCATGAGCGAGGCGACTTCGCTCATCACGCGACGGAACTCCTGCGGGCCAGTGCGTTTGTCGCGCAACCGGGTCAGATTATGCTGCACCAGCGGATGCGTGATAAGCGTGACGCGGCCCACGTTTATTGAATGTAGGTTGGCAAGAGATAATAAGGATAACCGGCGTGCAATTTGGGAATGTCCACGCCCAGGTCAAGCTTCACGGTCTTTTTCGCATTGCTCTCGCCAAACATGCGGAAGAAGTTTGAGAGATCAAAAACCTGCTGATACTCGACCACATCCGCGCGCTGGATGTTGGCCATCGTTTTGGCGCGCTCAACCGCCGTGTCAAAATCGCCAAGCTCGTCCACAAAGCCGAGTTTCAATGCCTGCGTGCCGGAAAGAATCCGGCCATCGGCGTAATCCTGCCAATCCGAGGAGAGTTTATGGCCGTCTTGATATTTTTTGTTCGAAGCCTTCCGCCCGTCGGCGACAACGCTTTTGAATTTATTGTAAGTGTCGGTGATGAGGTCCTGCACCATCTGTTTTTCTTCGGGCGTGATTTCCTCCGGCTTTTTGGTGTCGCTCAGCATGTCCTTGTATTTGCCGCTTTTGAAAACTTCCGGTTCCACGCCGATTTTGTCGAGCAGCCCGCGGTAATTGAACCCATGCATGATCACGCCGATGCTGCCGGTAATGGTCAATTCATTGGCGACAATCCAATCGCATGGCGCTGAAATATAATAACCGCCCGATGCCGCGAGGTTTCCCATGCTGACGATGACCGGCTTGTGCGCCTTCTCCTGGAATTTCTTGATGGCATTGGCAATTTCGTCAGAAGCCAGCACTTCGCCGCCGGGCGAATCCACCTTGAGAATCACCGCCTGCACATCGTCGTCTTTGCGCGCCTGTTCCAATTCCGCCTTCACAACGGACACCAGGCTGAAATCGCCGTTCTCCATCGCTGAGCCGGTGATAATTCCCTGGATGGGCACGACGGCGATTTTGTTCTTTGTCGAAAGCGGGCTTTCCTTAAGCGTCACTTCTTCCAACCTAGGCCCGTAACTGGTGCCAGTGCGATAAGTTTTGGCTTTTGCACCCAGGAGATTGCGGGCATGGCGGAAATTAAAAGAGACGCTCAACACCAGCAGCACGAGTGTTATCAACCAAAGCAGCATCCAGCCAGTTCCGCCGCGTTTCACCGGGCGCGGAGCGGGCGCGGGCGGAATGATTGGTGGCGGCGGATTGTAAGGTGGTGGAGGCGGCGGTGCATTGAACACCGGTGGCGGAGAATTTCCAGGCGGCAGATTACTATCCATGAGCCGAAACTACTGCAAACAAGTTCCACCCGCAAGCGGTTTAAAGCGCTCAGTAGAGTCAAGTAGGGGTCAGTCCTGAGTATTGACACAAAAGGCGCCTTCTGCTCAATCTTTACATATGCCACGCAAGCTCCGCATTGAATACGAGGGCGCGATCTACCACGTTATGAACCGAGGTGACCGGCGCGAAGCCATTTT
>DASRBR010000478.1:0-3344 GCA_035653495.1 Verrucomicrobiia bacterium | reverse complement strand
GACAGAACTGGGCAAAGCCCAGGCGAATCGCTGGATCTTCATTGTAATGATGTTTGTGGTTAAGTTCGCTCCAACCTTTTTGGTTTCCTTGACCAAAATCTCCGGGAGCTTGGCGGTGAGAAATAAGCAAAGGAGGCAGTGTTGACAAGCATAAAAATTCGCGCCCACAATCGACCATGAAGTTGCCTTGGACAAAACGATTACTTCTGGCGTCCGGCCTGGTCTTCGGGCTGGCTGTTTGCTTTGCGGGCCCGCGCGGATTGCCGCCAACCGAAGGCATCACCAATTTTGGCAGGGTGAACGAATTTCTTTTTCGAGGCGCTCAACCTGACACGGCCGCCATTGAGAACCTGAAGCGGCTTGGCGTCAAATCCATCATCAACCTGCGAGTTCCGAAGGAAGCTTCGACAAATGAAGAAGCGCACGCGCACGCGACCGGCATTGTTTACACGAATGTGCCGCTGGCCGGCATGGGGCGTCCCACCGACGAACAGGT
The DNA here is from genome assembly GCA_035653495.1 of Verrucomicrobiia bacterium. Taxonomy (GTDB): domain Bacteria; phylum Verrucomicrobiota; class Verrucomicrobiia; order Limisphaerales; family Pedosphaeraceae; genus DATAUW01. Next base: position 2,848 of record DASRBR010000478.1, on the reverse strand, counting down.
CGCGAAGATCCTTTCCTTGATCGATACGTTGCCCAAACCTGTCTTCGTCCATTGCAAACATGGATGCGACCGCACCGGGACGGTCGTTGCCTGTTATCGTATCGCGCATGATCATTGGACAACCGCGGACGCGTTAAATGAAGCCGGCACGTACGGGATGTCGGGGCTCGAACGCGGGATGAGAGAATACATCGTGAACTTCGCGAAGGCGATGAACGCGAATACGAACCAACCATCGGTAGCGAAACGATGACATCGCGAAATTCACCGCGAAGCCTTTTCCGCAACGAACCAACTCCATTTTCCAAACTGTTGCAATGCCATTTCCTCTTGCCCATCCTGCGGCGATATTGCCTCTCAAACGATTTTGCCCCCGATATCTGAGCCTTGGGGCCCTCGTGATTGGCAGCATTGTTCCGGACGTGGCTTACCTTTTTGGGCGTTTGAGATTGGACGAATTCTCGCACACGTTCGTGGGGAGTTTTGGATTCAGTTTGCCGGTCGGGATGTTATCGGTTTGGCTCTTTTATGGATTGCGCCAGCAAATGGTGGAATGGTTGCCAGACAGTCAACGTCGATTGCTCATGCCGCTTTGCCAACAGCCGGTCCCTCCCGTAATCGTGCTGGTGATTTCCGTTTTGATTGGCGCCTGGACGCATCTTTTGTGGGATTCCTTCACGCATTCTCATGGATGGCTCGTGCTGCACGAGCCGCTGCTGCAAGTCCAACTCATGCAATTTGGAGATCACCGGCTTCTGCTCTGCCATTTGCTCTGGTATGTAAGCTCCTTTGTTGGTTTCGTCTTGCTTTGCCTGGCTTATGAAAAATGGCTCCAGCGCGCAAATCTCATGTTGCCACAGCCACGCCCGCAATTGCGGTTGCGCAATGCTTTGCTTGCCGGCTTGCTGCTCGTTCCGCTTGAAGCCGTTCATCATCTGGCCGGCACTTCAATTGCGCTCGTGCTGCTCGGAGTTCTGAGCATCATCCTCGCCGTTGGTGTAATGCTAATGATCGGACGTCGTTTGCCAAACCGTTCGCAAAATTATGATCGAACTGGAAGAAGCGGTTGAACGCATCCTCGGCGCGTTGGCTGCGCCGCAAGCGGAACGGATGCCCCTCATCGAGGCGCATGGACGCATTCTGGCGCAACCAGTGACCGCAACCGTTGCGCTGCCATCGTTCGATAATTCCGCCGTGGATGGATATGCAATTCGCGCTGAAGATCTGAAAGACGCTGGCGCTTCCAATCCTGTCCCGCTGCGTTTGATTGGACGCGTTGCCGCAGGAGAAACATTTGCCGGCGAAATCGTTCCCGGCACATGCGTGCGTTTGTTCACCGGTTCGCCGCTGCCGCGTGGAGCGAATGGCGTCGCCATGCAGGAAGACACGCGAACCAATCCAACGGAACCGGCAGTTGTTTCGTTTCTCGATGCAGTCAAACCGTGGGAAAACGTCCGGTTCCAAGGCGAGGACATCAAACCCGGCGCGGTCATTGGCAACCGCGGCGACGCTCTCAACGCGGGTCGTCTTAGTTTGTTCGCCGCTTCGGGAACAACGGAAGTTGTCGTTGCGCGCCAGCCGATTGTCGGTTTGCTGGCGACAGGTTCCGAACTGCTCGAACCAGGCCAACAACTCGCGCCGGGAAAGATATTCGAGAGCAATCGCCTCGGGCTCGCTGCGCTTGCGCTGAATGCCGGCGCAGTTCCCAAAACTTTTCCACTGGTCAAGGACACGTTGGAAGACACGCGGGCCGCGCTCGAAAAAACGTTCGCTGAATGCGATTTCGTGGTCACTTCCGGCGGAGTTTCGGTCGGTGAAATGGATTTTATCAAGAGCGCCTTCGAAGCCATCGGCGGCAAATTGGAGTTCTGGAAGGTCGCCATTAGGCCTGGCCGTCCTTTTGTCTTCGGACAATATCGCGAGAAGTTTTTGTTCGGGTTGCCGGGAAATCCGGTTTCCGCGTTTGTCACTTTCTTGCTGCTCGTCTGGCCGGCGATCAAGCGTTTCCAAGGAGCGTCAAACACGTTGTTGCCCGCGCATCCTGGCACGCTTGCCGAGCCTTTGTCCAATGCCGGCAATCGCCGCCATTTTGTCCGCGTGATTGTCGATGCCGAAGGCCGGGTCCGTTCTGCTGGAATCCAGAACTCTCACGTCCTTTCATCGCTCGCCGCGGCGAACGGCTTGCTCGACATGCCGCCGCAAACAAACCTTCCGGCTGGCGCAGCAGTTCGCGTCATGCGCTGGGAGTGATTTTCAACCCAATGGAAAAACAGGGGAACTAAACTAACGCGCTGGCTTTAAACCTGCTTTGTAGAAACTCCGCACTCCGCAATCGAATGACCCGGAAACCCCTTAACGCCGACTAGGATAGAGGATGGAGGATAGCAAAATCCCCCAACCCGGAACCCGGAACTCAGAACCCCGAATCCGCGCATCGCGCGTCCCGTTTCAATTTTTTCCCGGTAGCCGCAACAAGCCGCAACAAGGTGCAACACCCGGTCCGTTCCGGGGCAACTTTAAACTTTAAACCTGAAACCTTAAACTTGCCTCCTACGCACTCCCTCAACCATCAACAATCAACCCTCAACCGTTTGAAAGGCTGTCCGCGCTCCCACGCCGCATTATCCGACACAAGGCGACACAGTGGTAGGGCGGATTTGGCCGTCTGCTAAGACCTGCGCCGCCCCGATATCAGCGCAAAGCGGCAGCTCACTCGTGTCCAGCTAATCTTGCATCAAATTGGATTTGGCTTCGTTTTTATAGGGATAAATTCAACGGTGGAGTGTTATCGACATGGCGTTCGATTGAGCGCATGACATTCAAATTCCTTAGGAAATTCGCATACTAA
>DASRBR010000477.1:0-2093 GCA_035653495.1 Verrucomicrobiia bacterium | reverse complement strand
TTGCGCCGAGCGCGATCATCAGCGGCGCGGCGGCGCGCTGGCTGTCGCGTTGGTCGCGTGCGGCGAGATTTTCCTGCACGCCTTCCGCGGCGCGGCGTTTCGAACGCTCATCCAGCGTGGCATCGAGATAAAATTTGAAATCCGTCTCCGGAAAAACATTCGTGCCGATGTCGCGGCCCTCCATCACAAGATTGCCGAACTTGATGCATTCGCGCTGCTTTTTCTTCATCCACTCGCGCACCTTGGGAACAGCGGCCACGTGCGACACGGCGGCGCTCGTCTCGGCGGTGCGGATTTCCTTCGCGGGATAATAGCCGTCCACCAGCAGATGAACTTGATTGTCCACGCATTCGAGCGCGGTTTTCCATTTGCGACAAAGTGCGGCGACGGCTTTTTCGTCGTGCGGATCCACCTTCTTTTGCAGACAATGCCACGCCAGCGTGCGATACATCGCGCCGGTGTCCACATAGACATAGCCGAGCGCTTTGGCGACAAGCTTTGCATTGGTGCTCTTGCCGCTGGCGCTGGTGCCGTCAATCGCGATTACTATTGGAGAATGGGAGTTCAACGGATCAAATTAATCTGAAATTGGGTCTGAGGGCATGAGCAGCGAATCTTTTGATTTGGGAAAAACGTCTGATTGTTTGAGATGGGCAGTCATTTTCGACCCAGAAGGGGTCGAAGAAATTAGCCGGGGGTTGAGCGGAGCAACGCGGAGCGATACCCCCGGTAACAATCGGAAAAAAGAAGCACCCTGAAGGGGTGCCAGAATGAAAAGGCTTTTGCATTCTCTGCCACCCCTCCGGGGTGGATGATTTTTTATTGCGCATACCGGGGGTGTCGCTCCGCTCAACCCCCGGCTAATTTCTGGCAAGCCTTCAGCTTGCATGGAAAACGGAGAAGAGATCGTTGCCAAACCCTGACACTTAGAAAATGGATTTGCGCGCAAAATCATATCCCATTTTCACCCCATTAATCCGCGAACAATTGTTCGCCGGCGAGTGGAAGGCCCGTGCGCGCGTCCAAAATGGTTGCGCCGAGGCCCGCAGGCGGCGCGGCGGCCAGCTTCTGAAAAAAATTGGGGAACGTTTTTTTGACGCACGCAGGATTCTTGATTTTTATGCCGGGAACTTTCAACCCCAGAATTGCGAAACACATCGCCATGCGGTGGTCGTTATAAGTTTCGATTTCGGCGCCGTGAAGTTCGGACGGCAAAACTTCGAGCGAATCGCCTGTCTCGATCACCTTTGCGCCGCATTTGGTGAGTTCGGTGCGCAACGCTTCGACACGTTCTGATTCTTGGTGGCGCAATCTGCCGAGATTGGTGAACTTGTGCGAATCAAGTGTAAATGGCGCGATGACAATTGCTGTCATAATGCTGTCACCCAAATCTGTCATACGTGAGATGGAAGTCGGATTACTTGAAAGCTCATTGAAATAAACCACGCAGTTAGCATCGATTTGCAGCGAATTTATTGGCCAGTTGGATACGATGACATTTGGCCTATCGTATCCGAATCCGGGCTTCTCGGGGTTTCTATAAAAAGTAAACTGGCTTATGGCATAGAAATAACTTCCGCTGGAGGCATCGGGCTCAATTTGAAAATGTCGGCCCATTTTTTGAAAAGTCTCAATTAACTTCGACGTCAATACGACATAAGGGGATTCTTCTGCGTTCTCACCAACGACCTTGACCTGCCATTTTCCAGCTCTCGCGCATAACAAAAGCGCTGAGGCAAACTGTGAGCTTTCCTCGATGCTCACCTTACATTTTCCCGGTAAAGGTCCCACGCCGTGAATCAATGCTGGCAACTTGTCGTTCTCCGAATCAATGCGATACCCAAGCTCGCGCAGCGCTTGGAACAATGCGGCTTGGGGACGCTCATGCATTCGTGGAATGCCGTGCAGGCGATAAACGCCTTTGCCCAAACAAACGAACGCGGACAAAAACCGCGCTGCAGTTCCGGCATTGCCGACGAACAATTCAAGCGGTTTTTCTTTCGTTCCAGCATTGGGAATCTCTCCACCCAAACCTTTGACCGTAATGATGGCGTTGCAGTATTCGTCCGGGTCAGCATCAATCTTCACGCTGA
>DASRBR010000476.1:0-4438 GCA_035653495.1 Verrucomicrobiia bacterium | reverse complement strand
CACCTCGGTCGCCTTGAACGTGGCATCCGGATCGAAATAGGTGACGTACCAGATGTTCGGCGTCAGGCTGCCGACCGATTTTTCGGAGCGGATTTCCACCACCTGGTTTTTGACATCTTCGCCGACGTAACGGTTCCCTTCCTTGACAAGCTGGAAGGCGGTCAGTTCGCCCGCGCTTACCGGCCAGCTCAAGCCAGCCAGGACCAGCACGAGAATCAAACTTCTGTAGGGTGCAAAAGTTTTAATCATGGCCGGACGGTAACATAGCTCTTTCCTAATGACAACGACCAAACGCGGGCCGCTTTTCGCCAAAGATTCCATTAGCCACGGATCGAACACGGAAAAAGAATAATGAAAGAAGGAACTCCGGAACTCATGAATGGTGTTTAATCCGTGGCTCAATGCATCGTTGTGGCCAACATTTATTCGAAAAAAATGGACAATCTAACTTGCGTGTGAGAAGGTCGGGCGTTGCGCATGGAGCGCGACGGGGAGCACCAGCAGGTGTTCCACGAGACCGGCCTTTCGCTCCCGGTTGTCCCAGTCCCCGCCAAACCAAAACCCTGCTCATGACTGAAAATGTACAAACCCGCTGAAATCAAAAAGATGGAGATATTCAGAATCCGGAGCGCTCGCGGCTCCCTGAGTGACCTGACCAACTCAGACGCGCGGCAACGCCTGTGCCAGGAACGTTTCACTTACGCGAGCATTTGGCGTGATTTTCACGCGTTTCGTTTCATCTTGTTTCACCTTGTTTCAGCTTGTTTCACTTACGGCGAAAAATTTTGTTCACCGGGAGGCGTTTCACTTTTGTTGCAGCTTGTTTCACCTTGTTTCACCTGGTTGCACTTAGACCGGGATAATCCGGGATATTCCGGGATATTGGAAAAAAAATTTAATCACCAGTCGGTCGGACGACCTAAAGCAATGAAACATCGAACGCCCAACACCGCACACCGAACATCGAATGTTCCTGATTTCTTCCCATTGAGCGTTCAGTGTTGGATGTTGGATGTTCGATGTTTCCGGCCTACGGAGCGCGGACAGCCTTGTCCGCGTCCCCTCCAATGAGCCTGCCGCCAAAGTACCGTCGTTCATGCCGTTTCGGACTGTCCATGGGCCGCTCCAGTTCGCAATTTGACTTGGCGCACCTAAATCCTTAACTTATAGCAACATTCAATCAGAAGGAATCGTGTTATTTCCATCAGGCCAACGTTCTTCAGCTCCACCGCGAGTGGTCATCACCGGCGCGGGCATCATCACCGCTTTCGGCAACGGCTGGAAACTCAACGCCGCCGGTTTTCGTCAAGGCCGCATCGCGCTCAAGCCGGTCACGCTCTTTGATGTCAGCCGCCAACGCGTCAAGATTGCCGGCGAAATGTCCTTGCCGGAATCGCTGCCAGAAACGCGCCTGACTGCGCCACAGCAGAAACGGTTGGACCGCGCTTCGCGCCTTTTGATTCTGGCTGCCCATGAAGCGTGGAAACAATCGGGCTGGGAACCGACCGACAATCTGCCCGTCGTTCTTGGCACAACCAGCGGCGGAATGGCATTGGGCGAGGCATTTTACCGCCAGGCCATCAGCGCGCCCCATTCGCACCGCTCGCAACCGACTCGCGTCGTGCATTACCAGGCGCAAAGCCAGGCGCTGGCGCTGGCCGATGCCTTCGGTTTTCACGGGCCGCTGACGCTCATCGCCAATGCCTGCGCGTCGGGCGCGAATGCCATCGGTCACGCGTGGGAATTGGTCCGCAGCGGCGCGGCCCAGCGCGTGCTCACCGGCGGTTACGATGCGCTTTGCCAGCTTGTGTTTGCCGGGTTCGATTCGTTGCAGGCGCTTTCACCCACGCAATGCCGTCCATTCGATGCGCGGCGCGACGGTCTTGCGCTTGGCGAAGGCGCGGCGGTGCTGACTTTGGAAACGCTCGATTCCGCCCAGGAACGGTGCGCAGAAATCCTCGCTGAAATTGTCGGTTACGGCTCGGCGCTCGACACGCATCATCTCACGCAACCGAATCCGCAAGGCGACGCCGCCCTTGCGGCCATGACTGCGGCGACGCAAAGCGCCGGCCTTTCCCCATCGCAAATTGATTACATCAACGCCCATGGGACCGGCACACCGATGAACGACATCGCCGAGGCGAACGCGATCAACCGCTGGGCGGGCGCGCGCGCGGCGACGTTGCCGGTAAGCTCGACCAAATCCAGCATCGGCCATCTGCTCGGCGCGGCCGGGGCTGTCGAAACTTTGATTTGCCTGATGGTTTTGCGCGAACAATGGCTGCCGCCGACTTCGACGCTGCAGGAGCCGGACCCGGCCTGCAATTTTCCCGTCGTGCAAAAGCCGACGGGCGCGGAAGTGGAATATGCGCTGACGAATTCATTCGGTTTCGGCGGCGCGAACGCTTCGCTCATCCTGCGGAGGTGGTCATGAGCCGGATTTTTGTGCACGGTTGCGGCGCGGTCTCGCCCGCAGGCTGGGGCGTCGGACCGATGCGCAAGGCGCTGGAAGAAAACGCGGCGCTGCCAATCAAACCATTGCCGCGTCCCGGCTGGACCAAGCCACTGAACATTCGGCAGGTCACGCCGCCTTCGCCACGCCCCGATTTCATGACGCACGCGCGATTGCGCCGGACCAGTCCCATCAGCCAGCATGTGGTCGGCGCGGCGCTGGAAGCGCTCGGGCCCGATGCGCAACGGGTTTCCAAAGGCGAACTTCGCCTCGGCATTATGTTGTGTGTGATGTCCGGTTGTGTGAATTATTCGCGTCGATTTTATGACGAAGTTTTGCGCGAACCGGCAACGGCCAGCCCGTTGGTTTTTCCGGAGACGGTTTTCAATGCGCCCGCAAGCCACATCGGCGCTTTGCTCGGCACGCCCGCGATGAATTACACAATGGTGGGTGATCCAGGAACTTTTTTGCAAGGCGTCGCCCTGGCCGCGCAATGGCTCTCCGCAGGTCAGGTGGATGCTTGTCTGGTCATCGGCGCGGAGGAGGCGGATTGGTTGACTTCGGAAGCCTATTACATTTTCTCCCGTCAAGTGGTGCTGGGCGACGGTGCTGGCGCGCTGTATCTGAAAAAAGACATAGCCGATGGAGCGCTGGCTGAATTGCGCGCCATCACCGACTGTCATCTTTATCTGCAAAACCAAAATCGCACCAAGGCCGCTGCGCGCGCGCGTTCGCAATTACCGGGTTGCCAGCCTGATCATTTGCTCGCGGATGGATTGCAGGGTTTGCCGCGATTGGATGGGCCGGAAGCCGCCGCGTGGCGCGATTGGAATGCGTCGCGGATTTCGCCAAAAAGAATTTTGGGCGAAGGCCTCATGGCGGCATCGGCCTGGCAGTGCGTCGCGGCTGTCGCTGCGCTTGCGGAAAAGAAATATGCGGCGGCGAACGTGAGTGTCGTCGGTTGCAATCAACAGGCAATTGGGGCACATTTTGCGGCAACCTAACCAGATGGAATTCAAAACAATTCAAAACCCATGCCTTGCAGAATCATTCTAATCACCGGCGCGAACGGCGGCATGGGCCAGGCGCTTGCGCGAAGTTTTCTCGCTGAATCCGGCGATAATTTCGTCTGGCTCGGAGTCCACAATCGCCGCGACAAGGCCGATGCATTGGCTGCGGAATTTTCCGGGCGCTGCCGCTGCATCGAACTGGATGTCACCAAATCCGCCGCGTGGCAGAAAGCGGTGGGCGAAATCACTTCCGAACACCAACGTCTGGACGTGCTCGTCAACAACGCCGGCTTTCATCAAGACGGTTTGCTCGCCAATCTTTCGGCGGATGCATGGCAGCAGGTCATCGCGGCAAATCTCGATTCGGTTTTTCACGGTTGCCAGGCTGTTTTGCCGACGATGATTTCGCAACGCGGCGGACGCATCGTGAACATTTCGTCGCTCAGCGCATTGCTTGCGCCCGCCGGACAGGCGAATTATGCCGCGGCCAAGGCTGGCGTGGTTGCGTTGACGCAATCGCTCGCAAAGGAAGTCGCCCGCATTGGCATCACCGTGAATGCGATTTGCCCGGGTTTCGTCGAGACCGAAGCCTTGGAAATGATGGACGCAGCCGAGCGCAAGAATGCGGTCGCGCGCATCCCGATGCGGCGTCTCGGACGGCCCGCCGAGGTGGCCGCGGCGGTGAGATTTCTGGCTTGTGCCGACGCCGGATACATTACAGGCTCGGTGTTAAAAGTGGATGGCGGGATTTTTTAATCATGGACAACCCAAACGCACTCAAAGAACGGATCAAAGAACTGATGGTGGAGAACCTCATGTTGCAGGTGACCGCCGCGGAAATCAAAGATGACCAGCCGCTGTTCGGCCCGGGCAGTCTCGGGCTGGATTCTGTGGACGCGCTGCAACTGGTCGTCGCATTGGACAAAAATTTCGGGCTGAAAATTCCCAATCCCTCCAGCGCGAAGGAAATTTTGCA
>DASRBR010000475.1:0-10493 GCA_035653495.1 Verrucomicrobiia bacterium | reverse complement strand
CTCAAACCGCTTAAAAATGACACGTGACCTTCGCGTATCCGCCCGCTGGAATTTCCGTCCGTTGGGTGCCGATGAACGTGGGCGCAAATTCCGCGTGGTGCGCGGCGCCGAGATTTTGGCCGACGAGCGCCAGTTCCCAGTTTTTGCAGGGACGCCATGCCAGTCGCACATCAAGGGCAACATAGCTGCTGATGCCCAGCGCAGGCAGACGATCCACGTAACGCAACGTGCAATCGAACGAAATGTCGTGCGGCAAATCGAGACTCGAACGCAAACTAACCTGCTGTTGCGGGCTTTGGCCGATGTCAGCATTGATGGTCGCGAGGTCGTGTCCGTACATGTGAGTTTTGAGCAGGCTGTATGCGGCTTGCAAACGCCAGCCGGGAAGGGCTTCCCAGGTGGGCGCCAATTCGATGCCGTAATTCTCCCCGTGCAGGCCGTTTTGCAGTGTCAGTGGCACAAATGGAGTCGTCGCCGGCTGCGTGGGCGATGGCCCGAGCGTTTCGCTGCGGATATGATCATAAATGTTGTAAAACACGGCCACATCCAACGAGAGCGTATTCAAAGGCGCGACCCGATAGCCAAGCTGATTGGCAATCAAATCTTCCGAACGCATGTTTTGGCTGCCATAAATTGTGACCGGGACGGGCACGGGCTGAGCCGGTCCCAAAGTTCCGGGCGCCACAACTTCATTGAGGCGAATGAATTCTTCTGCTTCTGATGGGGTGCGCACGGCGCGCGAAACGGCCGCCCAAACCGTCTGATGTTCTGCGGGCGTCCACAACAGACGACCGTCAGGCTGGGCTTCAAAGCCGGTGTAAGTATTGTGCTCCAACTTTGTGCCGATGGTCAGGCGCAAGCGGTCGGGAAAAAGCGTGATTTCATCCTGCACGAACGCGCTGAACAGTTCTGTTTGGGGATCGGTATCGCTGAAGGCAACAGTCTGGGTATTGCCAAGATGGTCGAGGCTGAGGCGGTAACCAAGCCCCCAGACAACCTCATTGCGAAGACCCGCATCCACCACGAAATGATGCTGGACATCGATGTCGAACACATCAAGGTCTTCATTGAAGATGACCGTGTTCCGGTCCGTGCGGTCATAATACATCTGTAGGGTCATGTCGTTCTCGTCTTGGAATTCATGCGACCACCGGCCCAAAATGTTTCCGCCCCCGACGCGTTCCACGTCCGGCGTGGGCATCATTGAAGGAGGAGGAAAACTGAATGCGTCATAGACCTGGTCCATGCGGCCTTCATAAAAATCGCCTTGCAGCGTGACCAAATCGCCGCCGTTTTTGCGCGTGTCCCAATCCATTCGGAAGCTGCCCTGGCCCATCCGCCATGCATCGTGCGCGTCATCCCCGCTGCTGGACAGGATGGAATTGCCTCGATCAAAATATTGCCCATCGACGCGGTAATAGAGGTCGTCGGAAATTTTTCCGCCATAACGCGCCGCAAAAAAATCCTGTTCATAATTGCCGCCGCCGGCAAGCGCCATGAACCCCTGCGTGTCCGCCGCGCTTTTGGTGATGACGCTGATGACTCCGTTGACGGCATTGGCGCCCCACAAGCTCGCGCCTGGACCGCGAATGACTTCGATGCGGTCAATGTCTTCGAGCAACGGATTCTGCACGTCCCAGAAGACGCCGGAAAAAAGCGGCGTGTAGAGACTGCGACCATCTTGCAGGACGAGCAGCTTGTTTGCGAAAACGTCATTGAACCCGCGCGCGCTGACGGCCCATTGCTGTGAATCCACCTGCGCGACATCCATGCCGGGTACGAGACGCAACGCTTCCGGAATGCTTCGCGCGCCGGAGCGCTGGATGTCTTCCTGCGTGAGCACGGAAATTGCGGCGGGCGATTTGGAAAGTTGTTCGGGTATCTTGGCGACGGAAGTTACGTCCTGATTGAGCAAATCTTCAATCGGCATTTCGGTGAGCTGCTTCATGACGTTGGTCTGCTGCTCGTCGGCCGCAAGAAGCGGAACTGCGGAAAAAACTGCCCCCAGCATGAGCACCCGCAATCCGAGGAGCAAATTGCCGCTCCCCAGGCTGTTTTTGATTGGCGAAGTTTTCATAATTTCCGTCTTTGAAGCTGCCTTTCAGCAGCTTATGTGCCCGCAGAGCAAGTTTTTGCGCCAATCGCAGAAAGGCTGAACGCTTCTTTGCAGCCCATGCAAAACAGCCCAGCACAGGCAAATACAACGTCAAAAGAACCGCCCGGCGGAGTGGATGGTTTTAGATGGTGCCTGTTTCGGGCGAATTGTCCTGCGATGGGACAGTTTATATCCAGCATGCCTCTCAATTCTGCGAAAAGACCGACAAAACCGCTGTCTCAAAGGCGTACGGGAAAGGAGTCGGCAAATTGCTATTTGGACGGTTTGGAAAAGCGCGGGGAGAATCATTTTTCATTCTGAATATTCTGTTCATTCTGTCAAATAAGTGTGTGCTGTTTCCGACTTGGGATTGAAAGCCCGTTGCATTTTTTCCAATTTGGTTAAACAGTGAATCGTGGCAGTTGAACATCCACATATCGTGGTGTTGGGCGCGGGATTTGGCGGGTTGGAATTTTGCAAGCATTTCCATGACCCGAACGCACGCATCACGCTGGTGGACCAGACGAACCATCACCTATTTCAACCGCTGCTCTATCAGGTCGCCACGGCGGGATTGTCCGCGCCGGACATCGCCCAGCCCATCCGCTCGATTTTTTCCGATCGCCCGAACATCAACGTCCTGCTGGACTGGGTTTGCGACATCAAGCTGGATGAAAAAAAAGTCTTTCTCTCGGGCGGCAATGTCCTGACCTACGATTATCTCGTGCTGGCGCTGGGCAGTTGCACGAGTTACTTCGGCCATCCCGAATGGGAACGGTTCGCGCCCGGCTTGAAAAATTTGCGCGATGCCGTCGAGATCCGCAGCCGGATTTTGCTCGCGTTCGAAAAAGCCGAATCCGAAGGCGTGCCGGATGATCTGCAAAGTTTGATGACCATCGCGGTCGTCGGCGGCGGGCCAACGGGTGTTGAACTGGCGGGCGCGTGCGCGGAATTGACGCACCACGTTTTGAAGGCTGATTTCCGGCGCATTGACGCTGCACAGGCGCGCATCATCCTCATCGAAGGCGCGCCGCGCGTGCTGGCGGCGATGTCGCCCGAGTCTTCGGAAAGCGGCAGGAAGCAACTGGAAAATCTCGGCGTGCAGGTGCTCACCGGTGTGCGCGTCAAAAACATTTCCGAAGGGCGCGTGGACCTCGACACCGGCGAAACCATCCATGCCGCGACCATCATCTGGGCCGCGGGCGTTTGCGCCGTGCCGCTTGCCAAAAAACTTGGCGTCGAACTCGACCACGGTGGCCGCATCAAGGTGAACCCGGACACCAGCGTGCCTGGCCATCCCGAGGTCTTCGCCATTGGCGATATTGCTTCATTGTTGCAGGAGGATGGCAAACCCGTTCCCGGCGTTTCACCCGCGGCGATGCAGATGGGACGTCACGCCGCGCGCATCATCGAAAATGAACTGGCTTTCCCCGGCGCGGTCGTCCGGCCGCCATTCAAATATTGGGACAAGGGAACGATGGCCACCATCGGGCGCTCCGCCGCCGTTGCCGACATCGGGCGCCTGCATATCTCCGGCTTTCCGGCATGGCTGGCATGGCTGGCGGTGCATTTGGTTTTCCTCGTTGGTTTTCGCAACAAGATCGCCGTGATGTTCCAATGGTTTTATTCCTACATCGCCTACAAACGCGGCGCGCGCATCATCGCCCATGGCTTGGGCGAAAACCCGTGCGCAACTTCAGAAACCACCGTCGCGCCCAAGCAAAAGGCGGCGTGAGTCTGCATCAGTAATGGTAACGCATTTGCACCAAATGGATTCCATGTTCGGTCACCTTGTAAACCATTCGATGCTCCTGATCAATGCGTCGTGACCAGTAACCTGCAAGCGCGTGGCGCAACGGCTCCGGCTTGCCAATCCCGGAATGCGGATTTCGCCGGATGTCCTTCAACAATTCATGGATGCGGCGCAACATTTTCTTGTCCGTTTCCAGCCAGAATTGATAGTCCTCCCATGCCTGATCGGAGAAGATCAGGTTCATGAATCAAGATTTATCCTGCGCCGTTTTCCTTTGCCAGCTTCCAATTGGCGCGTCGCGGCAAGCAGCCGGCGCGCGTTCGCGCGGCTCTTGAGCAAATAGGCAGTTTCAGCAAGCGATTCGTAATCCTCGAGCGAAAGTAGCACCACGGAACGTTGCTTTTGCCGCGTGATGATGATTGGTTCGCGGTCATCGCAAACGCGATCCATTGTCCGCGCCAGTTTCTCACGCGCCTCTGTATAGCTGATGGTTCCCATAATGCTGTACAAATATATGTCCAGATATGCGGCGAGGTCAATAGTCCTCATATAAAAATCAGGCCCGATTGCGTGAAAAGCACCGCCGAGGAAACAATCCGATGGACTGAATGCCAGTGCTGCGCAAGAATATATCCTGGATTCAACGGGCGCGACGTCACGTCATGTCTTGAATCCTCATCCGATTAAGCAGTAAAATCGTTTCATGTCGCACGCTGACTTTGTCCATTTGCATCTGCACACCGAGTATTCGCTGCTCGATGGCGCATGCCGGCTTGACCGGCTGATGGACAAGGCCCACGAACTGAAATTCCCCGCGCTGGCCGTCACCGACCACGGCGTGCTCTACGGCGCGATAGAATTTTACCAAAAAGCGCGCGAAAAAGGCATCAAGCCGATTATCGGTTGCGAAGTGTATGTCGCGCCTGGCAGCCGTTTCGAAAAGAAAACCACCAGCGGCGGGCGCGATGTCTATAATCATCTTGTCCTGCTGGCGAAGGACGAAACCGGTTACAAAAATCTCATCAAGCTTGCCACTGCCGCCCACCTGGAGGGTTACTATTACAAGCCGCGCATTGACCGCGAACTTCTGGAAGCCAACAAGGAAGGTTTGATCGCGCTTTCCGGCTGCCTTGCCAGCCAGATTCCCGAGGCCATCCTGAAGGACCAGTTGCCCAAGGCCCGTGAGGCCATTGACTGGTTCAAGCAGATTTTTGGCGCGGAAAATTTTTATCTCGAACTGCAAAATCACGGCATCCCGGAACAAGCCAAGGTGAATCGTTACCTGATTCCTTGGGCGAAGGAATTCGGCCTGAAACTCGTCGCGTCAAATGACGTTCATTACATAGAAAAAGGCAATTCGCACGCGCATGATTGCCTTATCTGCATCGGCACGCAAACGCTCCTCGCCGACACCAAACGCATGACCTATGTGGCCGAGCAGTTTTATCTCCGTTCCGCCGAGGAGATGAAGTCGCGCTTCAGCGAAGTTCCCGAGGCCATCGCCAACACGCTGGAAGTCGCCGACAAATGCAATCTGGAAATCCAGTTCGGCAAATTGCATTACCCGGTTTTTCATCCGCCGGAACATTTCACGCGTGAAGGTTATCTGCGCAAATTGCTCGCGGAAGGTTTGCATCGCCGTTACGGCATGCACGTTCGCGCCGAAGGCGAACAATTCATCGTCGAAAAAATTGACGACGCGCGCCGCCTTCCGACGTTCAAATCACCCGAAGCCGCAACACGCAATACGGAACACGCAACACGCGACGCGCAACAGCCAATCACCGACTTGAGTGATTCTGCCGTTTCAGATGCCATCAAATCCGTCATGTCGCGCCTTGAACTCGAACTCAAGGTCATCGAGAAGACCGGGTTCATCAGTTACTTTTTGATTGTCGGCGATTTTGTCCGTTACGGACGCGAACACGGCATTTCGTGCGTCGCGCGCGGTTCGGCTGCCGGTTCCATCGTCACCTATCTGCTGGAAATCTCCAACGTGGACCCGATCCGTTACGGGTTGCTGTTCGAGCGCTTCCTCAATCCCGAACGCGTCAATCCGCCCGATATCGACATCGATTTCGCCGACGACCGCCGCGGCGATGTCATCGAATATGTTCGTAAAAAATATGGGAACGATTCGGTCGCGCAAATCGTCACGTTCGGCACGATGGGCGCGAAATCGGTCGTGCGCGACGTTGGCCGCGTGATGGGCTTGAGTTACGGCGACTGCGATCGCCTCGCCAAAATGGTCCCGAACGACCTGAAGATGGATTTGAAAAAAGCGCTCGCCCAATCGCCCGAATTGAAAGCCGCTTACGAATCCGAGGAAGTCACGCGCGAATTGATTGACACCGCGTTCGTGCTCGAAGACCTCACGCGCAACGCATCAGTCCACGCCGCCGGCGTTGTCATAGGCGACCAGCCGCTCGTCAATTTGCTTCCGCTCAAGCAGGACGAGGACGGCACGCTCGTGACGCAATACGCCATGAATCCCGTCGGCGAACTCGGCCTGTTGAAAATGGATTTTCTCGGGCTGAAAACGTTGACCGTCATTCGCAACACCTGCGAAATGGTCAAGGCCACCAAGGGCATCGACGTGCCGATTGATAATCTGCCGCTCGACGACGCGAAAACTTACGATTTGCTCAACAAGGCGCAAACGCTCGGCGTGTTCCAGTTGGAATCCGGCGGGATGCGCGATTTGTGCCGCAAATTCCAGATCAGCTCGGTCGAGCACATCACCGCGTTGATCGCGCTGTATCGGCCCGGCCCCATGGAACTGATCCCGGAATTTATCAAGCGCCGCCATGGCGAAGTGAAGATTGAATACGAACATCCGTTGCTGGAGCCGATTTGCCGCGAGACCTATGGCATCATGGTCTATCAGGAACAGGTGATGCAGGCGGCGCAGGTGCTGGCCGGTTACACACTGGGCGGCGCGGATTTGTTGCGACGCGCCATGGGCAAGAAAAAAGTCGAGGAAATGCAGAAGCAGCGCGACAAATTCGTCTCCGGCGCTGCCAAGACCAATAACATTCCTGCCGCCAAAGCGAACCAAATTTTCGATTTGCTGGAAAAATTTGCCGGTTACGGTTTCAACAAATCGCACGCCGCCGCCTACGCCATCGTCGCGTATCAAACCGCCTATCTGAAGGCCAATTATCCAGTCGAGTTCTTGAGCGCGATGATGACCAACGACATGAGCGACACCAAAAAGCTCAGCGAATTCATCGCCGAAGCGCGCACCATGGGCATCGAAGTGCTCGCGCCGGACGTCAACGAAAGCCAGGTTGTGTTTGCGCCGGCGCGTGGCGGAAAGGTCATTCGTTTCGGGCTGGCGGCCATCAAAGGCGTTGGTGAAGTGGCCGTCGAGAGCATCTTGGCAGCGCGCAAAACCGGCGGCGAATTCAAATCGCTTTCCGACATGTGCGAACGCGTGGACATCCGCACGGTCAATCGCAAAGTGCTTGAAGCATTGATCAAGTCCGGCGCGTGCGACACTTTCAAGGAAACGCGCGCCACGTTGTTCGCGCAGATTGACCGCACATTGTTGCGCGCCGCGAGCATCATCCAGGACCGGCAGCGCGGCCAAAGCTCGATGTTCGGCATGTTGGAAGAAAAATCGCCGGACAAGGCCGAGCCTGTTCTGCGTTTGCCGGAATGGCCGCAGCACGAATTGCTTGCGGCGGAAAAGGAACTGCTCGGCTTTTACGTGACCGGCCATCCGTTAACGCCCTTTGCGCCAATATTACAAAAATACGCGCTGCACACCACCAATGCGCTTGCCGCGTTGCCCAACCGCACCGTGACGCGCATCGGCGGCCTCATTGGCGCGGTGCAACAGGGCATTTCCAAGAAAAACAACAAGCCCTACGCGATGGTCACATTGGAAGATTTGGAAGGCTCGGTGCAAATCCTCTGCTTTAACGAGAATTACGACAAGTATCGCAATCTGCTCGTTGTGAACAAAGCCATCCTTGTCGTCGGCGAAATCAACAACGGCGAGGACAAGCCGAAGATTTTTCCGCAGGAAATCATGCCGCTCGAGGACGCGCCCAAAAAATATACCAAGCAGGTGCATTTCCGTTTGCACTCGGCCCACTTGAAGCCGGAGAACATCGAGAGCATCCACGAGTTGGCGTCGGCCCATCCCGGCAAATGCCCGCTGTTCCTCTGTTTCCAGATGCCCGGCGGCGAAATCGTGTTCATCGAGACGCACGAGAAATTTTCGGTCGCGCCGTCGCTTTCGTTGCAGCAAGCCGCCAATGAACGTTTTGGCGACGACACCTATTACGCAAAGGTGGACAACACCCCGCCCGAACGCGCGCCGCGCCGCTGGGAAAAACGCAACGGCGACAATGGAGACGAATGATTTTTAATGGCCGCGAAAACGCAACAAAAGGCGCAAAATAAATAGAGGATGGAAGGTGATATGGCACTATATCTTAGCGCCGTAGGCGCGGCCTATTTGTAGCACGAATCTCCAAAAAATTCAGAGCTCCGTAGGAGCGACCTATCTCATCCGATTGAAGAAAAATTATTTCCAATCTCGGTCTTGAGCGACATATTCCAGGCATGGCCAACACGTACACCCAAATTTACATCCAGGTTGTTTTTGCGGTCGAAGGCCGACAAAATCTCATCGCTTCGAATCACAACAACGAACTGCAAAAATTCATCACCGGCATTGTCACAGCGCGGAAACAAAAGCTGATCGCAATCAACAACATGCCTGAGTGCATCTGCTGGTCGGTTTGACGCCGGATATGGCGCTGTCCGACTTGGTGCGTGACATTAAGGCCGGTTCGTCAAAATTTATCAATGATAGCCGTTGGGTGCCGGGTCGATTTTCATGGCAGGAAGGGTTCGGCGCATTTTCTTATTCACGTTCGCAACTCGGGTTGGTGATTCGATATATAGAGAACCAGCAAAAACACCACGCGAAACGGTCTTTTCGTGACGAATACCTTGAGTTATTGGAAAAGTTCGAAGTGGATTACGACCGTAAGTACATATTTAAATTTGCCGACCAATGATTGCGGCCTCCATTTACTTCCACAAATAGGCCCGCTCCTACGGAGCTTGGATATTTTGTTTGTTCGTATTCTACAAAGAGGACGCGCCTACGGCGCTTGGACAAAACATCATAGGCGCACCAGTACGCGGTTATTTGTAGAAAGCGGGAAACGTAATTGAAGCTGACTACTTAAAAATCTCCGCGAAAAACTGTTTCATGTCTTCCCATGAGCGCAGGTCAGCTTTCTCGTTGTAGGCTGCGCCTTTGGAATTGTCGTTGCCGGCTTCCTTTTCGGTGAAGCTGTGGACCGCGCCGCCGAATTTCACGAGTTGCCAGTCCACCTTCCATTGGCGCATCTCGTTCTCCCACGCCTCGATGTCCGATGCGGGAACGAACGGATCGTTCGCGCCCTGCAACGCGAGCACCTTGCATTTGATGTTCTTGCCCGCCTCGGGATCGGGCGAATCGAGCGCGCCATGAAAACTCACGACGCCTTTCACGTCCGCGCCGCTGCGCGCCAGCTCGATCGCCGCCATGCCGCCAAAACAATAACCGATGGCCGCGACGCGCGAAGTATCAGTCAACTCATTTTGCTTGAGCACCTGCAATCCGGCGTTGACGCGTTCGCGCAAGAGTTGCCGGTTGGATTTGTATTTGCCAGCCTCCGCGCCGGCTAGTTTTGCGTCGCGCGGTCGAATGTCCTTGCCATAGATGTCCGCCGCGAACGCCACGTAACCCATCTGCGCGAGCATTTCGGCGCGATGCTTCTCATATTCGCCGAGGCCCTTCCACTGATGCACGATCAGCACGCCGGGCCGTTTGGCTTTGCCCGCTGACTCGTCGTAAGCGAGATAACCCTCGAGCACGGTGTCGCCATCCTTGTATTCGACGGCTTCCGTGTGCAATTGCGCCCGCGCGGCCAGGACGCATCCCAAAGTGACCATGGTTGTGGTAAGCAGCGTTTTCATGGCTGCCAAGATAGTGCGGCCAAAACAGAAAATCCAGCCAATCGCTTGAGGTGTTTCAATCTTCCGCCGCCGATTCGTGGACGACCGCAGATTTCGGAGAAAAAGCTCCAAATCCCAAGCACTAATGAGAGCAGAAAAACGCCTCTTTTTTCATGTAGGAAAATAGTTTTTTTCACTCCCTCAAAAAACTCCACTTTTTTGAAACGCAACAAACCCGCATAAACACTGGTCGAATTGGCTGAAAACTGACGTTTTCAGCTCCTTCAAAAAAATGCTGTCAAACCTACGGTACGTTTCATTTTTCGAAAGACCGCATGGTAAACTGGTTCCAATGACCATTGAAAATGGAATGGTGAATGGGACGAATGGGACGAATGGGACGGCGCCACGCGAGCGCGTGGGCTGCTTCAGGTGCAGGCGAAGCCCGCCTTGGAGTGCGGCAGTCCTCCGCCGCTTTCAGGATGGGATCAATGATCCTGTCACATATGTTTCGCCTATTAGCGCCGGTTCGAAAGCGGTAGAGGACTACCGCACTGCTATGAGTAATGTCAAGCGATACATAGCGCCTTTTTTGGTTTTTTCTTTTATTAAAAGCTTTCCTGGTCTTTTTTCCTTTCCGGCAGTGTCCGGGTTTCAAAACGTTCTCCTGGCTTCTGGCAA
>DASRBR010000474.1:0-3521 GCA_035653495.1 Verrucomicrobiia bacterium | reverse complement strand
TTATACCGTGAATGGGACGACGCCGACGACCAACTCGACTCTCTACACCGCGCCGTTCGTGTTGACCAACACTTCTGTTGTGAAAGCGATTGCAACTGTTCCAAACGAAAACATCGGCGGCGTGGCAAGCGCATTGTTCCTTGCCGCGCCAACCAACACGCTCCTTGCCGGTTTCAGCGGAGGCTGGACTTATAATGGCGGCGCGACGCAGACCAACAATGTGATCACGCTCACGGACGGCAACGGCGGCGAAGCTCGCAGCGTGTTCTATGATTTCCCGGTTTATGTGGGCGGTTTCAGCGCGCAATTCGTTTATCAAGGCGTCGGCGGGGCGGACGGCACGACGTTTGTCGTCCAAAATTCTTCAAACGGTCCGACGGCTTTGGGCGGCGCGGGAGGAAGCCTTGGTTACGCTGGAATCACGCCAAGCGCGGCGGTTGAGTTCAATTTGTACACGGGCGCGGGGAACACCGGCACTCAGTTTGCCACGAATGGCGCGGTCGGAAATTATAACTCGACCCTGCCGTTGAATTTCGACAGCGGCGATCCCGTTTGGGTGACGATCAGTTATTCGGGCAGCATTCTTTCCGAACAATTGCAGGACCTCACGACCGGCCAGACTTACAGTTCGAATTACACGGTCAACATTCCGTCTGTCGTCGGGACGAACTTCGCATACATCGGTTTCACGGGCGGGACTGGCGGCAGCGTGTCGGTGCAGACGGTCAGTGATTTTGTATTTGGCGAAATCAATCCGCCTGTGCTTCCCCCGGTCATCACGCCCAACGGCGCAACGTTCACGAACGCCATCCAGGTCAGTCTCAGCTCGTCGGTCACGAACACACAAATTTATTACACGCTCGATGGCACCTGGCCATCCACCAATTCGCCGCTTTACACCGCGCCGCTGACGTTGAACAACACCACCGGTGTGAAGGCGATCTCGGTTGCGCCGACGAATGTGACCAGTCCGCCGGTGTTCGCGTTCTTTGGTGAAGAATTTGTCGGGACAGGCATTGCGGGTTTTGGTGGCAATGGCGCAGGATGGACTTTGAACGGCGGCGCAACGGTGGCGAACAACGTGTTGACGCTGACCGACGGAAACGGAAGCGAGGCGCGCAGCGCATTTTACAATACGCAGGAACCGATCACGAATTTCATCGCGCATTTTATTTATCAAAGCAGCGGTGGAGCGGATGGGACGACCTTTACGGTGCAGAATGACAGTTCGGGCGCGGCATCGCTCGGCTCTGCCGGCGGTGGCTTGGGATATGGTGGAATCAGTCCAAGTGCGGCCATCGACTTGAATCTTTACAGCGGCCAAGGCGGCACCGGCACGCGCTATGCCACCAACGGCCAAACAACCGGTTACACTTCCACGCTGCCACTGGATTTGGGGAGCGGCGATCCCATTTGGGTCACGCTTCTCTATGATGGCACGACTTGGACCGAACGGTTGGTGGACCAGAACAACGGGAACGTTTACAACGCGAACTATGCGGCCAGTCTCGCGGCAGCCGTCGGAGGTTCAAGCGTGGCGTGGGTTGGTTTTACTGGCGCAGACGGCGGAGTTTCTTCCGTCCAAACCGTGACGGATTTCACGTTCTCTCCCATCTTCCCAGCACCGCAGCTTTCGGCTTCCGCCAACAATGGACAACTCTCGCTTTCGTGGCTGGCAAAACCTTTGAATTACATCGTGGAATTCACGACCAACCTCCGCGCGCCGATCTTTTGGACACAGATTTCGCAATCGCCCGTTGTTTCGGGAAACAAGGTCACCGTGAACATCCCGATAGGTTCGACCAACACTTATTACCGGCTCCGTTTGCCGTAATAAATCAAGGCAGAAACTCATAGCTCATGAAAGCCAGTTTGCTGCTGTCCGGGGCCCATGAGGGGACGTTGATGGTGCCCTGGCCACCGAATAATTTCGCGAGCACTTCGATTTTGCCCCCTGCTGCCGGCATGATTCGCAGCATCACATCCTTGTTCTCGGGATGGCCTTTCACGTCCTTCTCGTAAGAAAGGAAAACAAGCCAGTGGCCATTCGGCGACATATGCGGGAACCAGTTGTTGTAATCGTCCGAAGTGACTTGTTCCTGCTGCGAGCCGTCGGGGCGCATGCGCCAGATTTGCATCGAACCACTCCGCTCGGAATTGAAGTAGATAAATTTGCCGTCGCGCGAATATTCCGGCCCGTCGTCAAGACCGGGCGCGCTGGTCAGCCGCTTTTCTTCGCCGCCAGCGACGGGAATGGAATAGACGTCGAACTCCTTGTTGCGCTCGCCGCAAAACACGAGCGTCTGTCCGTCCGGCGACCATCCGTGCCAATAAGAAGGACCCAGCGTTGTGATTCTTTTTGGCGTGCCACCGCCAATCGGGAGGATGTAAATCAGCGAATGCTTTTCCTGCGATTGATCGCTGATGGCGAGTTGGGTGCCATCGGGCGAGATGCCGTGATCATTGTTGCAGCGATTGGCAAATCCTGTGTCAAGCATCGTCGGTTTGCCGCCTTTGGCAGCCAACCGATAGAGGTGGCCGTTGCCGTTGAACAAAAGGAACGTTCCGTCCAGCGACCAATTAGGCGCTTCGATATGATTGGTTGTGACGTAAAGCACCTGCCGGTCCTTGGATGCGATGTTGACCGTTTCGAGCGCGCTCAAAAGGGTCGGTTTGCCGGTCCCAGGATGTTCTTCGCCCAATGTCACATTGGAAAAGACCGCCTGGCACAAACTGTTGTTATCATGGGCGCAAACACCGAGGCCCACATAATACGGACTGTCCAACCGCAATCGGAACGAACCGCCGGCCGGATGCAGTTTCTCACCTGCATTGGCAATGGACATGGAAACATATTCACCGCGTTTCTCGATGCGCAATCGCGCAGGAGCGTTGGCATCGGAGATGATTTCGCGTGTGAAGGCATTGTTGGTCTCTCGATATTGGAGCGATATGAGGCCGTTGCCGTGCAACGCCGCGTCCGCGTACGGAGAATCCGGCGCAAGGCTCTGCCGCACGATGAGGCAGGCTTTGCGATGCGCATTTCCTTCAGTGCCGATGAACGAAACATCCGCCGCGAGCGAAATATCGCCGGAAACTTTTTTCCAAACGAAATGAAACGCGTCGCTGCCAAACCACATGTTGCTTCCGCCGCCGGAAACAAGATAGGTCTGCTTCGCCGGATCGAATTCGACCGAGCCCGCACGAGCAGGCGAACCGATGTCCGTCTCGCCCTCAAAAATGCCAAGTTGCTCCGGGTGTGCATTGGCGGCGCTTGTGAAAAGGAATACAATGAGGGTGAGGGCGAAACTCAGAACGCGCAGAAGGTGCATGGTGTGATTAGACTTGGCCGCGCGAGATTGGCAAGAATGAACTCGACGGCGAGAGTGCGCGCCCTTGCTTTCGTTGGCATCATGAAAGACAGTCTTTTGACTTTGGACATGTGAATCAAAATGTATCTTGTTTCCATCAATCCTCACAGCCAACTGTTGCTCTTGAGTTTTATCGGCAAAGTGCGGGCT
>DASRBR010000473.1:0-6128 GCA_035653495.1 Verrucomicrobiia bacterium | reverse complement strand
AAATGGACAAGCTCAACGGTGACGGGCACGCGCACAGCCTTTTGCGCCAGCACACCGGCGCGGTCCCGGTTTCAGCGCAAACGGGCGATGGATTGCCGGAGTTGTTGGCCGAATTGAACAATCAGGTGCGGCCCATCCGCGAGTTCATGGAGCTATCGGTGCCGCACGAAGCCTCGGCGGTCATCGCGCGATTGCATGCGGTGGGCCACGTGGTCGAACGCGATTACAATCGCGACAAGGCGTGGTTCAAAGTGCGCATCCCTCCGCATTTGCACAGCGAATTTGCGCCGTTCATCGTGCAGGAATTGCAGACGGCGAATGGAGCTTAAAAATCTGTGTAGGAGCCGAGGTGACGAGGCTCTGACTTGCTTCTATATGAAATTTCAAAAACAGCCTTGGTTGGAAATGGAACAAAAAATCCTTGAAAGCGAGCAAACGGCGCTCTCTCTACTTACGCAGAAAGATTTGCAATCAGTGCGGAAAATAATCGGCCAGTTTTCCTCCAAGCGAAATGCTCCTCACGGCAGCGCCGTGAAAAACCGGTGCCAGCGCGGCAGAAAATAATCGCTGTGGTCCATGGAAATCACCACCGCTGAAGCGCGGCCCACGATGGCCTTGCGATCCACGCAACCGTAAAAACGCGAATCGAAGCTGTTGTCGCGGTTGTCCCCCATCATGAAATATTTCCCCGCAGGGACCGTGATCGGACCGAAAGTTCTTGGCGCTCGCAACATCGGCGTGGCCATCACTGGATGCGGACGCTTGGCGAGTTCTTCCGTGGCGAATTGATGCTGCGGTTGTTCGGCTGTGGGAATCGCATTGACGAATTTCGCTGCGAGCGGCTCGTATTGCACCGCTTCGCCATTGACGAACAGCCGGTCATCGCGAAGTTCAATCACATCGCCCGGCACACCGATGACGCGCTTGACGAGACGCTGTCCATCCGCCGGCGAAAAGAATACGACGATCTCGCCGCGATGCGGATTGTCCCATTCGGCAAGATGCCATTGCGTGAACGGAACTTTCAGGTCATAGGCGAGTTTGTTCACGTAAACGCGGTCGCCTTCGATGATGGTCGGCTTCATCGAACCGCTGGGAACGTCATTCCAATCCGCGATGGCGGACCGGAAAGCGAACAGCAGCAAGATGGTGATGCTTAACGGCTTAAGCTCCTTACGGAGGAAATGGTTCCATTTTTCTTTGAGGGATTTGGTCTTCTTCATAATGGCTTAGAACGCGTCGAACCGAAATCGTTCAATGGCAAGAAGCGCGATAAAACTCCAGCGTCCGCTGCAATCCTTCCTGCCACGAAATTTTGCAGCGGTAACCGAGCTCTCGCTCGGCGGCGCTGATGTCCGCCAGCGAGGAACGCACATCGCCGGCGCGCGCCTGTTCGAATCGCGGCTTCAACGATTGCCCGGTGAGCCGGTTCAATTCTTCGACCAATTGGAGGAGGGAAATGCTCTGGCCGCCGGCGATGTTGAACACCTTGCCTGCCGCATTCGGCGCTTCGGCAGCAAGCAGGTTTGCCTGCACCACATTCTCGATGTAAGTGAAATCGCGCGATTGCAAACCGTCGCCATAAATCACCGGCGCTTTGCCAGCCAGCATGCCTGTGCAAAATTTTGCGATCACTCCTGAATACGGCGAATCGAACGCCTGCCGTGGTCCGAACACATTGAAATAGCGCAGGCTCACCGCGGGTAATCCGTAAAGCTGATGGAACAACTGGCCGTATCTCTCCGCGGTATATTTTTGCAGCGCGTAAGGAGAAAGCGGTTGTGGTGGCAGACGTTCATTTTTTGCGGCCGCATCGTTGTCGCCGTAAATCGCGGAGGAAGATGCAAAGAGAAACCGCTTCACGCCCGAATCGCGCGCCAGCACGAGCAGGCGCAATGTGGCGTCCAGGTTTTGCGTGTTCGTCTTTACCGGTTCGGCAACGGAGACCGGCACGGAAGGCATGGCCGCTTCGTGAAACATCCAATCGCAATCCGCGATGAGCTGTTTCATCAGCGTTTCATCTGAAAC
This sequence comes from Verrucomicrobiia bacterium, assembly GCA_035653495.1. GTDB lineage: Bacteria > Verrucomicrobiota > Verrucomicrobiia > Limisphaerales > Pedosphaeraceae > DATAUW01. The sequence goes on along the minus strand of DASRBR010000473.1, from coordinate 4,100 downwards.
ATCGCCTTCGACAAAATCGAGTTGGTCACTCGCGCGCTTCCACTTGAGGTTCTCGATCTTGCCGAGGGAAAGGTCATCCACGACGATGACCTTTGCGCCGCGCCGGCACAGCGCCTCGGCCAGATGCGACCCGATGAAACCCGCCCCGCCTGTGATCAGTGCCTTCATGGATTTGTTACATTGTTACATAGTTACAACGTTACAAAAGGTCGCAAACACGAGCTTGTAACCATGTAACGTTTTAACCATGTAACCCTTCCTGCTCACGTTTGAATTTGCATGAGAATCCTGCCGCTTGGCTAGAATTTATTCGGAGTTTTGGCGTGCGCGACGAGCAGTTCGTCCGCCGCCTTTCGCAATTCTGGAACCGATTTTGCATCGGACCCAATACAGCATCGAACCCACGGATGCGAATGGAAATGTGTCCGGTTGTTCCAGCGAAAAATCGCAAGCGTCGGCACGCGCATCGCAACGCTCATATGATACGGCCCGCTGTCGCTGGAAATAAAAAGCGCGCACGCTTTGATGATGCCGGTCAGCCCGCTGATGTTCGTTTTGCCCGCGAGGTCAATGATGCGCGCAGAGGAGCGTTTGCGGTGCAGCGCGCAAAATTGTTCGTTGACGTCGCGCTCGAACGGCGCGCCGGTCAGGACCAGTTGCATCCCATGCTCATTTTGCAATCCGGCGATCAGTTCCGATAGCACGCCCAGGTCGGGCCGTTTGCCGATCGCGTCGGGTGTGCCGCAGCCGATGTTCAAGCCAAGCAGCGGGAGCGATTCGGGCAAGTTGTGGTCGCGCCGTAACGCAATCCGCGCCTGCCGGCCAGCCTCGGTTTCGTCGAGTTCGATCGGGCAGCCCGCGCGTTCCAAACCCAGCGCGCTCAAAGCGACAAAATCGCGGTCGGCGTAATCCATGGGCAAAGGCAAACCGCGCTTTTGCGCAAATTTTTGCGGCGAAATCGAGGCGCGGCCATAAAAGAGATTGCGGCCGGGAAGCGTGTTGATGCCAATGGTCCGCGCGCCCCAACGCCACCGAAACCACGCCGCCGCAAGCGACGTCCGCAAACCGTCAGGCTCAAAATCAATCACCAGGTCAGGACGGATTTTTTTGGCGATCTTGTTCAGCTCAGCCCAAAAGCGGCGCCATTCGCGGAAATTGGGCGTTCGCTTGTCCACCAGCGAAAACCCGCTCAGCAGATGATGTTCGCGAATGAGTTCCTCGGAAGGATAACCCGGTTCGCGCGTGAAGAGCAGCAGGTGCAATTCGGCATTCGGATAAGCATCCTTCAAGACGCGCCAGGCAGCCGAACTGCGCAGCAAGTCGCCAATGCCCGCGCTATGGCCTTTGAACATCAAAATGCGTACAGGCGGATTCATGAAGCTCCGGGTTTATGCACCGGCTCATATTTATAATTTGCCGGCGCTACATTCAACCGACGGCAGACTTCGGCAGCGACCAGTTCCGGCGAAATGGTGGCGAGACAGGCTGCTTCGTCTTTTGAGGCGCAAGGCGGGTTTTTTGATGTCATGCAGGGGCACGGGGCATCAAAATGAGTGTGCTGCGCTCCGCGCGGCAAAAAATCGGCCATGTCTGCGTAACGGCGAAAAATGGCAATGGTTGGAACGCCCAACGCATCAGCCAGATGAATCACGCCGGAATCTGGCCCAACATGCACGGCGCAGCGCTGCAACAGCGCGGCGAGTCGCGCGATGCTCAACTTTTCGCTGACGGGAAGCAACCGCGAATCACGGATTTCATGGCGCAACTGTTCCAAGCGCGCTTGCTCGCGCGGATTGGGCGCTGCGCTCACCACAATTTTTCGGTCAAAATTTTTGTCTGCAAGCAATTCGCGCACGAAGGCAAGATTGTTGGCCATCGGCCATTCTTTCAAGGCGAAGCTCGCGCTTAAGGACAGATGCACCGCGGCGGCGGGAATATTTTCGCGAGCCCATTGGCGTTCCGTTTCCGGGACGCTCAAATCAAATCGCGCCGGCTTCAAATGGAAGCCGCACAAGCTGAGGATGTGACGTCGGCCTTCATACACCGGCGAAGGGAGCGTGGTGCGCGCGATCCAGCGGCGAACGAGCCAGGGTTGCCAGAAATGTTTGCGCGCGCCTTGATAGATCAACTTTTCGCGCGCGCCGATGAATGCCATCACGAACACCGAACGATCCGCGCCGCTGAAATTATAGGCCACATCAAATTTTTCGCGTCGCATTGCGCGCAGAACGTCCCAATGCTCCCACCACGACGGGCTGGGCGGTCCAAGCGGAAATGCCCACGCCTTGTCCACGCATGCGACCATTTTCAAAACTTCGCAGCCTAGGGGTGAAGTCAGCACATGCAACGCTGCTTGAGGATAATGGTCCTTGATTTCCCAAAGCGCGGGGATGAGATGCACGGTGTCGCCCAGAAATCCCAAGTCCACCACGAGCACATTTTTTGCATCGCGCGTGACGGCATGGAAATTTTTCTGATCAACTTGCTGCATTGCATTGTTGATACCCAGACCCGCAATCCCGATGCGATGAAAAAAATGTAAGGCGGGCTGAAAACGTTGGTTTTCAGCGAGCAATTTTTCTCAATTCGCCTTTGCCTCCGCGAATCTGGATGGCAGGGAGTCAGCGGGCACGTGATAGCTGTGGCAGGTCGAACAGGCGCTGGCAACACCGCCTTTGGGGCTGTGACATTCGGCGCAGATGTTCTTGGAAGGCAGCAAGACGTCGGACGTCTGCGTGCTGTGGAGGACTTCGTGGCATTGGGCGCAGCCGATGGTGAGGTGTTTGGCATGATTGAAATTTCCGTGCGACAGCCAACGGTCCATGATGACCGGCTTTGTCACAACGGGCGCGGCGTCCGCGTTGGTCGCGGCTTTGACTTCATGACAATATGTGCACGCCGGGAATTGCGCGCGCCCTTGCGCAGAATCGCCAAAGAAAACTCGCTGCTCCAGTTCCTCGCCGCTCACATATTGTTCGCGGATGCGTTTCATCTGTTCCTGCACGAATTTTTCCACGTCGTCCTGCGCGATGCCTTTGCGCGCGGCGTATTCGGCATATTGCGCGGGCAAACTGCGCAGGAACGCGCGGACAAATTCTGCGTTGCCGTGCGGCACGGCAAGACCGGGATTGTGCGCGTCAAATTGCAGCGAATGACATTGGCGGCAATTTTGATCGAAAGAAATTTTCTGTCGGTAAAAGCCGGCGGCATCGAGCCTGTGGCAATCCACGCAATCGAGGTTGCGCCCGTTCAATGGCATCACCGTCGGCGAGGTGAGATGAAGCTGATGATTGAACTTGAGCGTGTCCGGGTCGGGCAATTTCTCAGCCAGCACTTGAAATTCCGGATGGTCGGTCGCAAAGGAATGAATCACTTGCGTGTAACCGTTCGCGGGCCGTTTCGCTTGAAAAATTTGCCGGCCATTCGCCGCACGAAAATTGAAAATGGCCGGCGAAAGTTTTCGGCCTTTTTCAGCCGAAGCGCGCATGACATCGGGGTTGGCGTGGCAGTCGGCGCAATTCGCGTCGGTGGGCGCTTTCATGAGGCCGCTGCCCTGGTGTTCCTGATGGCATGACGAGCAGGAATGGTCGGCAACGACATTGGGCTCGTGGAAATTATGGCCGAGATGGCAACGCTCGCATTGCATGTCAATGGTCGTCATGTCCGCTGCGGTTGTCAACGCGAGGGTATGGACGCGCAACGGGCCGGGATTCGCCGCGAGTGCGGTCATCGTCCAGCCAGCGACACCGTAATGCGCAGTGACGTGGCAGGCGGCGCAACCGGGATCGCCAGGCCTGGCGCTGGAATGCAGCCACATAAAAGCCTGCGAAAAACCGGAGCCGGAATGTTGCGACGAAAGCGGGCCGGGGCTGATGAAATTCCATCGTTGGCCGCCGCCGAGCCCCAGCAACAGAAATGCGAACGTCGCGCTGACGGTGAAGACTGTCACCACCTTGCGTTGCGAGCGCAAGCTGCGCACCGGCTGGCAGCGGCTGATTGGCCGTCCACAGGTGCCGTCCGGGTTTGGACCGTTTTCGCATGGACCGCCGTATTCGGCCGGGCGCGTGCATTTGTAACGGCCTTTTTTTTCACCTTCCTTG
>DASRBR010000472.1:0-25423 GCA_035653495.1 Verrucomicrobiia bacterium | reverse complement strand
TCGTAACCGAGTCGGCGGATCAATTTCGCAACTTCCTCCGGCGAACGTTCGTCGGCGATGTCGAATTGGCCGGTGGCATTGGTTGCGTGGCCGTTGGTGGTCGCCCATTCGCTTGCGCCGGCGGCCAGTTCCACGATGCACCCGCGTTCGGTGTGATGGATTTTTTCGCGACCCGCGCCCGTGTAACCGCCCGGTTCGGTATGACTGCCCGCGCTGATGAGCGTCACGCCCAGCGGGATCAATCCATCGCGCAACTTCGCCGGTTCGCGCGTCGAAAGCACCAGGCCCGCATCCGGCAAGAAGAGGCGGAATGCGCAAATCAACTGTGCCAGCTCGCGGTCGGTCATTTGCGTGAGCGGTTCGAATTCACCCGCGCAGGGACGCAGCCGCGGCAGAGAAATCGTAAGCTGCGCCTTCCAGCAATTTCGCAACAGATATTCCGCATGCGCCGCCACGGCGATGGCTTCGCGCCGCCAATCGCTCAAGCCGAACAACGCGCCGATGCCCAAGCGCCGAAAACCCGCTGCGTAAGCGCGTTCGGGCGTTTCCAATCGCCAGTCGAAATTCCGTTTTGGTCCCGCCGTGTGCATCTCCGCGTAGATCGCGCGATCGTAAGTTTCCTGGTAAACCACCAAACCCTCCGCGCCGGCCTGCACGATGGGCCGGTATTCCTCGGTTTCCATCGGGCCGACTTCAAGCGAGATGCCCGGCATTTCCTCATGCAACGCGCGCACGCAATCGGCGAGATAACGCGTCGAGACAAACTTGGGATGCTCGCCCGCGACCAGCAACACGTTGCGAAACCCTTTTTCCGCAAGCGCGCGCGCCTCGCGCACCACTTCCGGCACGGACAACGTCACGCGCAGGATGGGATTGTCGCGCGAGAAGCCGCAGTATTTGCAGTTGTTGATGCATTCGTTGGAAAGATAGAGCGGCGCGAAAAGCCGGATGACCTTGCCGAAGCGTTGCTGGGTAAGCTGCTGCGATTTGCGGCAGAGCGGCTCGAGCAATCCCGATGCGGCGGGCGAAATCAATTGCGCAAAATCCGTCAGCGAAAGCCGGGAGCGCGCAAGGCTTTGTCGCGCGGCGGAATCGTTGGCGTCCAGCGAAGTTTTCGCCAGCGCATCCAGCGGCAATTCATTGAAATGACCCACGAAGCTCATCGGCAGAATGTAACCATAAATTGGCCGGCTGACCAAGCGGTAGTTAGGACAGGCGCAAGGCGGCGGAGATTGGAGCGCATAAATTTTTTTAAAAATAGCGTGTTTTATCGTGTCGTAAGTGCAACAAGGTGCAACGGAAAGGCTGAAAATCCCTCGAAGAGCACGCGTAAGTGAAACGCGTGGTAGGGACGCGCTGCTGCGCGTCCGTTCCTCGTAGCTGAAAACGTAAGTTTTCAGCCTCCTCGACCCGATTTTTTTTCCCTGATAGCTGAAACCAGGTGAAACAAGCTGAAACGAGGTGAAACATCTGGTCAAAATACCGCGTTTCGGAGCTGATCTTTCGTAGCTGATATGTTCGACCAGAGTCCACGCGGACAAGGTTCACCTCCGCCAAGGCTATGGCGACCAAGCTGTCCGCGCTCCCATATGAGCTTCGAGCATCCCGCCGATCATCTCTCCAACACTCCATTACTCCATTTTCACTTTTCATGGCGCCAGTTTACCATGGCGGTTTTCTAAAAATGAAACGTACCGTAGGTTTGACAGCATTTTTTTGAAGTAACTGAAAACGTCAGATTTCAGCCATTTCGGCCAATGTTTATGCGGGTTTGCTGCGTTTCAAAAAATGATGTTTTTTTAATGCAGTGAAAAAACTATTTTTCCCTACAAAGAGAAAGGGCTGTTTTTCTGCCAAACAGAGCTTCGTGCACCTGGTTTTGCGGCGGCGGAGTCTCGCCACATCGTAAGTGGCTTGGGTTTAAATTTTTGCAGACCCCTTCCGTAAACACCGGAAAAGCCAGTAACAGCCGATGAGGCAAATCAGAATAACCCCACCCAATAAGAATATCGTTGGAGCATCGACTCTTCGCGTGTTCGAGATCTGCTGCTCGATCCTTTGTAATTGCAACTTGAGAATAGGAGTTTGAATTGAGCCGAGCGTGATGGCCTTTTCAAAGGCTACTTTTGCCAAATGATAGTCACGGTGATACAGCCCCAAAGTGCCCAGCATCGTCCAGCAAGCCGGCTGTTGAGGATTCAACGTTGCCATGTAAATCACCCCGTCGTCCAGCTTCGGGTCTGATGATAAATCCCATTTTTGTCGATAAGGTGGTGGTGCATCATCCGTGATCAAATTTTGCAACGACCAAACCAAATCGCCGTTCAGCGGTTCGCCGGGATACGTGCGCATGAACTTGTCCAACTTGATCTCTAATGGCGATGGTCCCTCAGAATTGGTCTGGTTTTCGTTGGATGGTGGGTTTGCATAAGCACGCAGCGCCACATCAATGCGAGGCGGGCCTATGACAAAAGGAAGGGAAAATTCGTCCACGTATAAATGTCGAAAACGATATTTTTCGTCCCGACACAGATACTGCAACAATGCCAGATGATATTTCTCCAGCCCGAAGTGCGCGTTGGTGTTGATTTCCGTGTCGCGCCGGATTTCGCGTTCGGCTTCCGCATAACGGCCAAGCAAATGATAAGCTGTCCCAAGGTTCGCATGGACGCCGTAGTCGTTGGGAAAACGATTCGTCAACGGCTCAAGAATTCTTACGGCTTCTTGCGGTTGACCCAAGCGCAAATAGGTACCCGCAAGATTGTTCCACCACATTGGATCATTTGTATTGGGAGCGGCCTTGAATTTTGCGAGGTCCTGCAAAAGCGAGTTCGTATCCGGCTTCTCCGTTTTCGGATGGAGGATGGCTTGGGCCAGCGTTGGATGATCATGTTTTTCCGCCCATAAAGTTTTCGCGTCCCAAATGCACGCCTGCGTCAATCCAGCGAAGCCAAACAACACGACAATCATCGATGCAAAGTTCTTGTTCATGGATTGATGAAATTTCCTCATGTCACCGCCTTTATCATTTAAACAAGAATTAAACAAGTCATTCTGGGGAAAGTCGGTTGCTCTGTGGTTAAGCATTTTCCCAAAATTCGCCGAGCGCATTGCGGAGCGTTTTCACGTCATTGACTCTCACCCATCGCCACCACGAGGGAAACAGGCGGCGATATCTTGCCTCGGTGAACCGGGCATCGATCAACAGCACCACGCCGCGGTCGGTTTCGGACCGGATGACACGCCCTATCGCCTGCAATACGCGGTTCATTCCGGGAAACGTGTAGGCGTAATCAAAACCGAATCCGCCGCGGCCCTGGAAATAATCGCGGATCAAATCGCGCTCGACGCAAAGTTGCGGCAAGCCGACTCCAACGATGACAGCGCCAATCAATCTTTCGCCGACCAAATCGATCCCTTCGCCAAAAATTCCGCCGAGCACGGCAAAGCCAACCAGCGTTTCGTCATGTTCGACAGAAAACGCCGCGAGAAAACTTTCGCGCTCGGCTTCATTCATGCGGGGACGCTGAGCGAGCGTGGAAATTTTTGGATGCGCGGCGCGAAAATGTTCATGCGCCATCGCGAGATATTGGTAGGAGGGAAAATAAACGAGATAATTGCCGCGACGCCCTTGCACCAACGCTGCGATGGCTTCCACGACTTCCTTCAAAGTTTCGCCGCGCGCCTTGAAATGCGTTTTGATGCGGCCATGCACAACAACGGCGAGATGTTCCGGCGGGAACGGCGATTTCAATTGCAACACCGGATCGGATTCATCGCCGCCAAGCAGCGTGCGGTAATAATCCATCGGCGCGAGTGTCGCGGAGAAAAAGATGGCAGACTTTCCGCGCGCCAGCGCCTGCCGCAGCAGAAATGAAGGGTCCACACAGAACAATCGCACGCGTAATTCCGGCGCGGTCTCGATAATGGTCACAAAACGTTCGTCGTAAAGCTCCGCCGTGCGGCGAAACGAATTGAGCCGGAAAAACAACATGAGCAAATCATTGCGAAAGTCGGCCGGCTCATTTTTTGCCAGCCAGGCTTCCACTTTTTCGAGCGCATCATCCAATGCGGGCAATAGTTCAGCAGGAAATTCGCGTCGCGTAATGATGCCGGTTTCATGAGCGTTGATGGAAGATGCGGCAGATTTCTGTTCGGGATCGGCGGAAGAAAAATCAAATTCGCCGGGTGCTTCAGAATCATCGCGAGATTCAATGGATGGAGCAGCGTGGCCGGATAAGTTTTCAATCGCGGAAATCAATTGACTCAATTTTTTTGCGCAGGCTGGGAGTGTGGATTGGATTGCGCGGCGGACTTCTTGAATTTCGCCGCTGGTGATTTCGGCGGAAAACATTTCGCGCGCGCGATCCACAAGATTATGCGCCTCGTCCACGAGGAACGCGTAATCGCCGCCGTCTTCGTCAAAATGCCGGCGCAGATAGACCTTGGGATCAAACACGTAATTGTAATCGCAGATGATCGCGTCCACCCACGACGAAACATCCAGCGACAGTTCGAACGGACAAACCTGATGCGCCTCAGCGATTTCGTTGAGAACTTCGCGGCTGATGTCCTCGCGTTGGAGCGCGGCGTGGATGGCCGGTTTCCGGCGGTCATAATATCCGCGCGCGAGCGGACAGGTCGCGATGTCGCACGACTGGCCGTCGCGCACGCACATTTTTTCTTTTGCGGTGAGCGTGAGGGTACGGATGCGCAAGCCGGCATTGCGCATGTCGGCAAAGGCCTTTTGCGCAATGGTCCGGCCAACCGTGCGCGCGGTCAGGTAAAAAATCCTTTCGAGCTTGCCTTCGCCCATGCTTTTCACGGCGGGAAAGAGAACGGAAATGGTTTTGCCGATGCCGGTGGGCGCTTCGAGAAAAAGCCTTCCACCGTTGGCGAGCGTGCGATAGGCGGCAACGGCCAGTTCGCGCTGACCCTCGCGGTAAGGAAAAGGAAATTCGAGCGAGCGAATGGTTTCATCGCGCAAAAGCCGCCAGCGATGTTCCTCGCGCACCCAATCGAGATAAACGGCGGAAATCCCTTCGAAGAATGCGGACAATTCGGCGAGCGATTGTTGCTGGCGCAGTTCGGTGACCGCGCCGGTTTCAAGTTCGAGATAGGTGAGTTGCAGCGTGAGAGAGTCAAGGCTGTTCAGTTGGGCATAAAAAAAACCGTAACATTTCGCTTGCGCCCAATGCAGCGGGTCGGCCTGCCTGTCCCACGCGCCCTGGACGGTTTTGATTTCCTCGAGCAAAAGGCCCTCCGGCCCGATGAGCAGTCCATCAATGCGTCCGCGAATGCGCAGGATGAAATCGTCCGTCTCGATGTCGTGATGGAGCGGAACTTCCTTTTGGTAACCGGCAGGACGCGAGCGTTGGAGTCGTTGATGGCCGCGCGTGCCGGCAAGGGCGCGGTCGCGGCCCATGAAATCACGTTCGCCGCCGAGATCGCCGCGCTTCAAAACGAACGCGACCAACTCGCGCACTTGAACTGAATAAACCGGCTTTGCAACCGCTGCCACGCCTGACAGTTTCAAGCCGGAACCTTCGCGCGGCAATAAAGTTTTGCTAAGTGCGGAAGAAAAACGAGCCACTGATGAACACTTGCCAGACTTACTTCAGCTTTCCTCCCAAGTTGAAAGTGTCATCAGTGGCCCAACTAAATTGACTTGCTATGGCGTCGTCGGAGTGATGCCGCGATTTTTCCAAAGATAATACGAGCCTTCGGGATAAGTTGGAGCGCCATTGGTTTGGACGATTGCTCCGCGGCCCTGCCCGATGTCGGTATCGTAATTGTTCGGCGGAGCGCCGGCGGGTTCGTTGGATGTGCTGCAACCCGCAACTGTCATCGCCAAAACCGCCAATAGGATTGCTGTTTTCATAAAACCGTTGCTCCAACAATCGCTATAATAAACTTCTCTCCTGCTGCCGCATGACACAATAGGGCCATGGCCCCATCCAAGAAAATCGTTGAGGCAAAGTTGCGGATTGACTTGCCATGGCGCGCCGGTAATCTGCGGAAAAATCCGAGTCAAGGGCGCGGCAATCCAAAACCTGACCAACTCATGAGAAAATGCACCTACTGCGGCAAGGAATATCCGGACGACGTGGCCGTGTGCCCGTATGATGGGCAATCTTTGGAGGCCAAGCCGCCGCCGTTGCCGCCCAGCGTAAAAATCCAGGCGCAAGCTGCCTCCGGCCCTGACCCGCTCGGCACCACCAGCATGGTTCTGGGAATCATTTCGCTGGTTTGCGGGCCTTTTCTGGGGATTCCGGCAGTCATCTGCGGGCACATCTCGTTGACCCGTTCGCGCGGACAAAATGGAAAAGCCGTTGCCGGGTTGGTCACGGGTTATCTCGGAACTTTCCTGGTGGGCTTTGCCTTCATGGCCGGCTTGCTGCTCCCCGCCCTATCCAGGGCTAAACAGAAGGCAGAGCTCATCAGGTGCTTCAACAATATGAAGCAGATCGGACGCGCGGCGAGAATGTGGGCCGACAACAACAACAACACTCTGCCGCAAAATCTGCTCCAATTGAGCAACGAATTGGCCAATCCCAATACTCTCATCTGCCCGATGGATACTCGCCATCATCTACAACCGCCCGGCTCCTTGCCGATCTGGGACCCCAACAACATCACCTATGAACTTGTTACCCCGGGATTGTCCCTGAGCAATGTCGATAGCAAAGTCGTTATCGTGCGCTGCCCGATCCATGGAACAGAATTGTGGAAGGACGGTTCCGTGCATGCCGTCAGGCAACCTTATCATAAGACGGAATGAAGCCCGGGCATTTTGTGCTGACGCTCGTCACCGCGCCAAATCTGAAAGTGGCGCGTCAGCTTGCGCAGGCGGCGTTGCGGGCAAAGTTGATTGCCTGTGCGAATCTCATGCCCAAAATTGAGTCGCATTACTGGTGGCAGGGAAAAATCGAAAGCGGCAACGAAGTCTTGCTGTTCATGAAGACCACTCGCAAACATCTGGCCGCCTTGGAAAAGTTGATCATCGAAAAACATCCGTATGACACGCCGGAATTTCTAGTCGTGCCGCTTGCCGCTGGCAACGCGCGTTACCTGAAATGGATGGATGATTCGCTGAAATAGAGGATTCGTTTTTCCTCGAACAAAGTGAGGCTTTTCATAAGGAGCGTTAATTCATTTTGCTTTTTCCAGACGGAGTCATATTGAATCCCCACAAAATGAGTCCATTGTATATCGCTTCGATTGAGCGACTTGCGATTGTTTTTGGATTCTCGTTTAACCGTTTTCCACCATCGCTACTAATTCTGTAACTATTCCGGTGGAGTTGCGTCTGGATAGGAAGAGCGTCAGCCAGTATGGGACTGGCCGGCCAAAAAAGCAAAACGACAGCAATCACAGAACTCATGAAAGCAAACAAACTCGGACTTATTGCAGCAATCGCTTTGGGCGGTTTGATGGCGTGTGGACCGATCGCGCGCGCACAGGACAAAGCCACCCCTCCACCTCCCGCTGGTGGCGATAATACAACTCCTCCACCACGCGCCCGCCGTGGACGCGGCAACGCCTTGCAGGCCATGCTCGCCAAACTCGACCTGACGGATGAACAAAAGGAAAAGGCCAAACCCGTCGTGGAAGACCACAACAAACAGATGCGCGACCTCTTCCAGGACAGCTCGCTTTCCCGCGAAGACAAACGCGACAAGATGAAAACCATCAATGAGGCGACGAATGCCAAATTGAAAGAGATACTGACCGCGGACCAGTACACCAAATTGCTGGACCTTGAGAAGCAAATGATGAACCGGCCGCGCCGTGGAGGCGAGGGCGGTGGCCCTGGAACTCCTCCGCCACCGGCAAAATCGGACAACCAATAATTTTGCCCGGGAGGTTGTGTGTTGACAGGGACGGCCCGTTTGGGGCCGTCCCTTTTGATTTCTAGGGCCGTTAGGATGATGGGCGACACGTTCTGATACATGAATGTGCCGGTGTTCGAGAGCACGCATTCTCGCGAAAGTCATAGCCACCGCCTGAAGGCGGAACTCCAAACATGGATACGAACTGAAAAAAGCGAAGCCTCATTTTACCCGGCAGCTTCATGGATTGTAGTTCTGCGGGTTTTCTTCAAGGACTTTGGCTGCTGCGACCGGATCGATTTTCATCAGCGCATTTGTCAGCACGAACCGAATGTCAGAAGTGGATTTTTTAAGTATTTCCGCCAAATCAGGAAAAGCCTCTTTTGCCTGCGGGCCCATTCCGCCCAAAATCTGAATTGTTTGAATTTGAAGAATATATCGTTCAAAGCTCGTACTGGCGTTCCGACTTTTCAAGCCGCAGTGCAAATTGGCGATCAATGCGGGAACCATATTTAAAGCGGCGCGGCCCGAATTGAAAATACCCTGCGTTGCGTATCGCCGAACTGAAATATCACTGTCAGTGAGCGCTTGTTCGAACACCTCCATTTCTTGCCTGGTGGGGACGGTGTTGCCAATCAAGTTGACCAATGAACCAATAACCACCTCGCGCACGGCTGGATTGGAGTCGTGTACTTCACGCAAGAGATAAGGTATGGCGTTTGTGCCGATCTCCGCAAAAGCGATCTCTGCGGATAGAGAGCCGAATTCGATTGGTTTCGGCCTTACAAGCATTTTTTGGAACAAAACCGGCAGTTTTGGCCAAAGCTCTCGATAGCTGTTCCGCCAAGGGGAATCATTTTGATCCAGTTTCCGGACGATAAATGGAATTGCTTGCGGACCGATTTTCCGTATGGCCCTCTTTGCGTGGTCAATTTCTGCCGGAGGATGGTATCCCAAAAAAAAGCCCGTTGATGAATACACATACGGCTGGAGTTGCTCCAACCAAACGTCAAGGGTTTTGCCTTCATAAACCGGCTCGGGGCCCGTTCGCGTAAGATAAAAATATAGGCCCGTTGCCAGCGTTAACGCCGACAATACAAAAAGCGCAATGGCTTTGCGCGATTTCATCGCTCCTTAACTTTAAACTTCAAATTTTTAACTTTAAACTTTTCCTAAAGATGTGGCGTGGGAGGTTTGATGGGTGCTTCAAAACTCAGCACGCCTTTGGCCTTGGTCTTGCGCTTGTAAAGTTTGTCGCCGCAGGCAACGTAGAGTTCATCGCGGTTTGCGCCGCCGAAGGCCACAGCCCGCAACGGCGCGCGTTGCGGCCGGGGAATGATGCATTGCACGCGTCCGGCCTGGTCGCAGATTTGCACGCCCATGTCACTCGTGACGTACAGCCGGCCTTCGGTGTCCACCGTCATTCCATCCGCGCCGCTTTCCATCCTGCCGTCCACGAGATGCAGATCAAAATAGCGCTGCTTGTCCGCAAGCGAACCATCCGGCTGGATCTGGAACGAATAAACGAACTGGCCCCGGGTGTCGGACACCAAAAGCAAACTTTGGTCGGGCGTAAGCCGGATGCCATTGGGAAACGCGATGCCTTCATCCACAAGGCGCTTTTGATGCGCGGCGTTGATGAACCAGATTTTTTTGCCGATGTGGTCGGTGAAATAAATTTCGCCGTTGTGCGTTATCGCGAGGTCGTTGCAATCGTTGCCTTCAGAAATGATTGTTTGGGTGCCATTCGCATCATAAGAGACAATGCGTTTCGCGCCGGTCTGGCAAGCATAGAGCTTTCCGTCCGGGCCGAACATCAGCCCGGCGCAATAAGGTTCGTCGCGAGTCAAAACGGTAACGATGCCGTCCAGTCCGAGCTTGTAAATGCGGCCGACGCGCGTGTCATCGAAGAAAATTTCTCCGGCGGCATTGGCAGTTGGGCCGTCCACAAAACTATGTCCTTCGCTGGCGACCTGCCAGTCTTCGCCGGGAATCAAGATGTCAAAGATCGGCTGCTTCGAGCCTTTGCCGGCCGTGATCGGCGCGGGCCAATCCTTCCACAACCAGCGCAAGGCATCGGGAAAAATCGCCGTGGCATGCTTGCTGTTGTGGAAACCATCGCCCCAGATGTAGTTCACTTCATAACCGGAAAATTCCAGCGCCGACAACATCTCTTCATTCGCCAGATGCCAGTTGCCGCCGTAGATGTTCAGGTCGTTCGTGCCGTCCTGCAGAAAAATGCGAATGGGCTTGGGCTCAGTTTTGCGGATCAGCGTGGGATAAATGTTGCCGCCGCGCAAACCGACATACGTTCCGATGCTGCTGAAAACGCGCCGGAACGAATCCGGCCGTTCCCACGCCGCCGTGAACGCCGCAATCGCGCCCGAACTCCCGCCGGCAATGGCGCGGTCATTGGCATTGGTGCTGAGATTGTATTTTTTGGCGACTTCCGGCAGCAATTCCTCAAGAAGGAAGCGGACGTAATTATCGCCCAAGCCGTCGTATTCGTAACTGCGATTGAAACGGTCGAGCGCATCGGGCCGCAAGGCCTTGACGCGCCCGTGCATCACAAAAACGCCGATGATGACCGGGATTTCCTTTTTCGCGATGAGGTTGTCGAAGACGGTGGGCGCCTTGTATTGGATGCCGTCCTGGAAAACCATCACGCAAGCCGGCTTGGCAGGGTCGTATTGTTTGGGCACATAAACCCAGTATTCGCGCGTGGTGCCTGGAAAAATTTTGCTGTGATCGAAAGTATATTTCGTCACTTCTCCCTTGGGCACGCCCTCCTGCGGCAGGGAATCGGGCCCTGGCTTGTAATCATCAACCGCGTGAACGGTTGAAGCGATGGCAAACGCAACAAATCCGGCAAGAATCATCGAGCGCATAGTGATGTCCGCAGTATGGCGTGTGGGCGAAGAAGTTCCATGAAAATAATACGAACGTTCCTCCCTGCGTTTGTAGGTAAAAACGTAAGGCCACCTATGGCTTTGCCATAGGCTGGTATAAAATCGGGCCTTTGGCACTTACCAAAAGCAGAGATGTTACGTCGTCTTAAGCAATTCGCCGACGTCCACAGTCACGTCTGGAAAGGCCATTGGAGAAGCTTTGTCGCCGGGGCGTAGAACGGACTTTTTGCTGTAACCGGTGAAATTCGGCTCGCGATAAACTTCAATCGTGCGATCGATCAAATTGACGATCCAGACTTCCTTGATGCCGGCGCGGGCGTAGGCGGGAAGTTTGTCATCGCGGTCGGTCGCCAGCGAAGTGTCTGACACTTCAATCAAAAGGAAAACGTCGTCGGGCCGTGGATGGCGTTTGCGATAAAAATCCGCGGAAGGTTTGAGCAACATCAAATCCGGCTGCGGTTCGGAATGGTCATCCAGATGGACCGGGTCTTGCACGGCCATGATCCAGCGATTGCGGCAAACTGAATTGAAAAATTGGTTCAATTTTTTTGTTACCCCTCCATGAAAAGGACCAATGGGCGACATATCGATGATTTGTCCGTCGAGCAATTCCACGCGGGCGTCGGGCTTGAGCACGCCGGTTTCCGCCATGCGGTAATATTCCTCCACGCTAAAACGATGTGTTGTTTGGACCGGCACAACGCAATATTAAGCAATCAATCCGGCATTTTCAACCAATCTTGTCCGCTGGAAAGCTGCTTTATAGAGAGCATTTCCAAGCGGGTGCCATTGCGACGTTTTGGAGTGCGGTGGCATGACACTGCCTTTCTTCCGGGCGACATGTCGCCCGGTTCCAAAGCGCGGACATGTCCGCGCACTCCAAATATCCGATCGCTTGGCCCGAATTTGCTTTTTGGGTGTATCTCGTTTAAAATCATCGTGATTCAATATCAATTTTTATAAAGCGGTTCCGTGCACCGGAACAGAACCTGACTGACGATGAGCAACTTGATTTTGTTGGCCGAAGATTCATATGATGACGCGCTTTTTTTCAAGCGCGCGTTGAAGAAGGCTGGCGTTCAGAACCCGGTGCACGTCGTCAGCGACGGCGCCCAGGCCATCGCTTATATCCTTGGCGACGGTTTCTACGCGGACCGGGAACGTTTTCCAGAACCCAGCATCGTCTTCCTGGATCTCATCATGCCCCGGGCGGATGGTTGGGTGGTTTTGAACTGGCTTTCAACACAGGCAAATAAATACAATCTGTTTGTCATCGTGATGACCGGCGCAGGCGAAATCAGCCAGATGGGCGACGCTTACTCCATGGGAGCGCATTCGTTTGTCTTCAAACCGATTCAAGCCGCCGAAATAAAGGCTTTGATCGAGTATTGGCCGGCGCGATGGATGCTGAAGGGAAAGCAAAACAAAAGGGCCACTGCGGTTCCCACGCAAACCGCAATCGAGAACTTGCGAAAATCGGCCGGCCGGGAAAAGTCCTGTTGAGCCACTTTCACCGCCTTGGAGCGCGGAACTCCTTGAATTTTGGATGCTCGCTTTGAGTGTCAAAATCCTGCCATCGCGGCGATTTTGGAGTGCGGTGGCATGACACCGCTTTTCTTCCGGGCGACATGTCGCCCCGGTTCCAAAGCGCGGACATGTCCGCGCACTCCAAATAAATCTCCGCGCGAAATATCCCTCATCCCTGAATCCGATGCACTATTCCTTTTTCTTTTCCGGCGGGATTTCCATGCAATGCGGCGTCACCTTTTGGATGTTCGGCGTCACGTTCGCGTTCACATTGCGCACGGCCCAAGCGATGCCGCCGAAAAGGATTTGCTGGAAAATAGGATTGGTCCAGACGTCCTCGCGGTGGCCCATGGAGGTGTAGAACACCCGGCCTTTGCCGTGCATGCGCGCCCAGGTCTCGGGATAAGGCGCGCGCTGATAATGCGGTCCCTGCATCCCGGCGGTTTCCTGCACGAGGAGCACGTGGAGATTCGGCGAAAAATCCTTCAACGCATACCACTCGTCTTTCAACTCGATGTGGTCACCCAGTCCTTGGAATCCGGGAAATTTATGGTCAATGACGCGCAGCTTCGCCATCTGTTGCGCGTCGTGCCGGATGAATTCCGCGCCGATCATGCGCACGTAAGGGTCGGCCTTCTCGCCGTAATTTTTGTCGCGCGGGGGGACCTGGTCCTCGGGCACGTTTGCGCCTTCGCCGGTGTGGAAAGTGTCCGTGGCGGCATGAGTGCCGATGAAACCTTTGCCGCGTTTGATGGCGTCGAGAAACGCCGCCTTGCCTTCGGGCGTCATGGGAGGATTTTTGTCCTTGCCGGCTTCGGTCAAAACGCCGGTCGTATAGAAAAAGTAGGCATCGAAATGGTCCAAATATTCCGGCGTGAAAAGGCTGCCGTCCTTGGAAAAGGTGAATTCGATGTTGTGCTTGGGAGCGAGTCCGGTGAGGACTTGCTCGGCGAAGCTTGGCCTGCCATTGATCGACTTGATGACAGAATGCTCATAGCCCGAGGACTTGCTGAAAAAGAGGACTTTCTTTGTTTTGTTGGAGGAATCCAAGGCGGTGCAACCGGTCAAACCGAGACCAAGCGCAGCCGCTCCGGTGCGGAGGATCATTTCTCGTCGGTTCATGGCAGTATCATTCGCCGGAGTTCGTTGCGCGTCAATGATTTCGTTGGGTGGCGTAAATTGAAAACCACGTTAAACGAGAACAACGGGAAAGTTCGTCCCGAAGGGGCGAATGGAAGTAGCCCGGCGTTTTAACGCCGGGGGCGGATGTCAAAAAAATTGCGTCCCGAATGGGACGCTTGATGCCTCAATTAAAACCAATCGTCCCTTGCGGGACGAAAAAGTCTTTTTGGCCTGTTCCCCGGCGTTAAAACGCCGGGCTATTGTCGAAATGTCCCTTGCGGGACTTAAGAATAGTGCGTTGGCAAAGTTGCGACGCGACATCCAAAAAGTAACAAATGGAAACTTGAATTTTCTGAAATATGCCGTATAAAAAACGGCTGATATTTCCTCCGAGGGAAAGTCCTTGTTGGTACGATAATTGCACCGTTCAGGGATTCGAAATTTTGAAATAAACGGAAAAACGCCCACTGCCAGGCAAAATTCCAAACCCTAATTGCATGGCATTATTTAGTGTATTCAGAAGGCTGCCGGTTCTGCTCCCGGTTTGCGTCCTGGCGCTTTTTTCGATGGCAACGTCCGTCACCGCCGCGCCGCGACTCACCCTTTCGCCGCATCATGTGCCGGAGGCGGTCGCGAACCTGCAGCCGATTGGGCGTTTGCCGGCTTCCGATCGCCTGGACATCGCCATTGGGCTGCCGCTGCGGAATCAGGACATATTTTCCAATCTGCTCGAACAGCTCTACGACCCGACGAGCACCAATTATCATCACTTCCTTGACCCGCAACAATTCACCGACATGTTCGGCCCCGCGCCGGAAGATTACCAGGCGCTCATCAACTTCGCGCAATCGCACGGATTGATGGTGAAGAAAACGCGCATGAACCGCGCGCTGCTCATGGTCAACGGGTCGGTGAGCAACATCGAGCAGGCGTTTCATATCACCATGCGGGTTTATCAGCATCCGACGGAGAACCGCACGTTTTATGCGCCGGATGTTGAGCCGACATTGGATTTTAACGTGCCGGTGCTCTGCATCAGCGGATTGGACAACTGGGTTGTGCCGCACCCGATGAGCTTGCACATCCAACCCGCGGCTTCCCGGAATTTTGCGACCTATACCGGTTCCGGCCCGACGGGAGCATTCATTGGGAATGATTTTCGCTCCGCGTACGTTCCCAATCTCACGCTCACAGGCACGGGACAATCGGTGGCGTTGGTCGAGTTCGACGCCTATTACGGTGTTGACATCACCAACTACGAAACGCTCGCCCATCTGCCGAACGTCACCTTGACCAATATAACGCCGGACGGGCCCATCACTCCGGGCAGCGGCAACAGCGAAGTCGCGCTGGACATCGAGATGGCGATTTCAATGGCGCCGGGATTGTCGAAGGTGCTCGTTTATGAAGGGACAGTGACCGACGACATCCTTTCGCAAATCGCGCAGGATGATTCGGCCGCGCAAATCAGCGCTTCGTGGAGTTACGGGATTGATGCGAACACCGACACGATTTTTCAACAGTACCAGATGCAAGGGCAATCGTTCTTCAATGCATCAGGTGACAGCGGCGCTTATGTAAACAGCAAAAAAGGCGGCGGCAATCCGGTCCCCACCCCGTGTGACGATCCGAATATCACGATTGTCGGTGGAACAACATTAACGACGATCGCCAACGGCGGTCCGTATGTGTCTGAAGTGGTGTGGAATTGGTTCACGAGCGGCCTCGGCAAGAATGCTTCCAGCGGCGGCGTAAGCAGCCGATACACTTTGCCCTCCTGGCAATCGGGCATCAGCATGTCAGCCAATCAAGGTTCAACGGCTTTCCGCAATCTTCCGGATGTCGCATTGACCGGCGACAATGTCTGGGTGAATTACAATAATGGCGGAAATGGAGTCTTCGGCGGGACGAGTTGCGCCACGCCATTGTGGGCTGCATTCATGGCGCTGGTGAACCAACATGCGCATCAATTCGGCCTGACCAATGCGGGTTTCATCAACCCGGTTGTTTACAATATTGGCAAGGGCACGAATTACCTCGCCGATTTTCATGACATCATCAACGGCAGCAACAGCAACCAGTACACCACGAATTATCCCGCGGTGACGAATTACGACCTTTGCACCGGCTGGGGCACGCCGAACGGCGCGGCCATGATTTCCGCGTTGAGTGAAGGCTCTGTCATCATCACGGCGCAGCCGACCAATTTCGTCACGTCTCCCGGCAGCAACGCGGCATTCAGCATCAGCGCGTTTGGAACCCCGATACGTTATCAATGGAAATTCAACGGCGCGAACATCAGTTCGGCGACCAATTCGAGTTACATCATCACCAACGCGCAAATCGCCAGCCAGGGGACTTACGCGGTGGTGGTTTCCAATTCGGTCAGCTCGGTGACAAGTTCGAACGTGACGCTCGTCGTCAATGCTCCGCCCACCATCAACGGCCAACCGCAACCCTTGACCGTTGCGGCGGGCAACAATGCGACGTTTACCGTGACTGCGTCTGGTTCGCCCTCGCCGACGTATCAGTGGCAATTCAACGGCACGAATATTGCCCTCGCCACCGGCACGAGTTACACCGTGACTAACGCGCAATTCACCAACCAGGGCAATTATTCCGTGCTGGTGAGCAATGCCGGAGGGACCGTGCCGAGTTCAAATGCGTTCCTGACGGTGAATGCGGCGCCGATGATCACGCAATCGCCGCTTTCGCATTCGTACAGCCAGGGATTCAATTTTTCGCTGGTTGTCGGCGTGAATGGTTCGAGCCCGTTGTTTTATCAATGGGTTTACAACGGCGCGAACATTCCCGGCGCGACAAACGCGATTTACAGCATCACCAATCTTCAATACAGCCAGCAGGGAAATTATTGGGCCCTCGTGTCGAACCCATTCGGCTCGGCAACCAGCGCCGTCGCGGTGGTCACCGTCAAAGCGCCGCCCATGATAACGTCCCAGCCGCAGAGTCTCTCGCTGGTTGCGGGCAATTCAGCCGGATTTTCCGTGGGCGCCACGGGTTCCACGCCGCTCGGTTTTCAATGGTATTTGAATTCAAGCCCGCTCTCGGACAATGGTCGCATCACCGGTTCGCAGACGGCGAACCTGGTCATCACGAATTTGCTGGTCGCGGACGCGGGCAATTACCAGGTGATGATCACCAACGCGTATGGCTCCAGCAACAGCGCTGCCGCCGCGCTTTCAGTTTCCAAAGCGACGCCGGTCATAACCTGGACGAATCCTCCCGCGCTCGTTTACGGCGCCGCGCTCAGTTCAATTCAATTGAATGCCACTGCCAATCTGCCCGGCACATTTGCATACAATCCGCCTGCCGCGACGGTACTTTCTGCCGGAACCAATATGCTCTCGACGATTTTCACGCCGACGGACACGGCGAATTATAACAGCGCGACAGACACGGTGTTGCTGGTTGTCGCTCCCGCCCCGCTGACAGTCACCGTGAGCAACGCGACGCGTCTTTTTGGCCAGTCAAACCCCACGTTCACCGCTAGCATTGTTGGCGTGACCAACGGCGATAATTTGACCGCAAGCGCCAATTGCACTGCGACGTCCACCAATCTTCCGGGAACATATCCCATCGTGCCAAGCGTGAACGACCCGAACCATCGCCTTGGCAATTACACTGTGACTTACGTGAACGGCACGTTGACCATTTCGCCTGCCGCGCCACCACTCATCACGAGCATTGTTCCAAACACCGGCTCGACCAATGGCGGCGACACGGTGATGATCATTGGCACCAATTTTGAGATGGGCGCAACGGTAAATTTTGGTTTGTTTGCGGCAACCTCGGTGAATGTCACCAACGCTACGAACATCATCGTGACCACTCCAGCCGAAGTTGCAGGCGCTGTGGACGTCATCGTGACAAACACCGATGGCCAGAGTTTTGATTTCACAAACGGATTTACGTTTGTTGTGCCGAACCAGCCCGCGCAAATTGTCAGCGGTCCTACCAACCAAACGGTATCGCCCGGTGGCAACGCGAACTTCGCCGCAACTGCCAGCGGCACTTCGCCTCTTTTTTATCAATGGCTGTTCAACACCGGCGCGCTCAGTGGCGCGACCAATTCCAATCTCGCGCTGGCGAATGTCCAGGCGCCGAACGCCGGATTCTATCAACTCGTGGTGAGCAATGCATTCGGGGCCAGCACCAGTTCCATCGCGACGTTGAGTGTTTTGGGAACGCAGGTTTCGTTCGTCCCGCCAAACGCCGCGCAATACACCAATGGTCACCCAATCCTCCAACTCACCGGCTTGACGGGACAAGGGCCGGTGGTGATTCAAAGCTCAACGAATCTCGCCAATTGGATTTCCATCTACACCAATCCGCCGGGCTTCGGCCAAATGCAGTTCACCGACACCAACGCAGTGAATTTGCCGAGAATATTTTATCGGGCAATTACTCCTGCTGCGCCTTAATCTTCACAAGTCTGGCGACAAAACTTGTCGTTTTTTTCACGCGGAACCATTTAATTCTCGAATTTTCGACGGGTTTTACTCGTCTGGATTTCTTGACGCTTCGCGGTGGCAGGCATATCACTGAAGCAACAAAGCACTGCAACAATCATTGATTCACTTATACATGAGCACTAATTCAGACAAGACGACTTCGCGACGGGATTTTTTGAAAACTTCGGCCATCCTCGGCGGCGCGTTGATGGCCCCGGCAATTTTGCCCAGCCGCGCGGAAGCCGCTGGCCGCGGCGAACTCTTGAAGCTGGGGCTCATCGGCTGCGGCGGACGCGGCACCGGCGCGGCCGGCCAGGCGCTGTCCGCGGACCGAAACGTTGTGCTCACTGCCATGGGAGATGTTTTCGACAACAAGCTCCAGGCCAGCCTCGCAGAACTGAAACACAACCACGCGGACAAGGTGAAGGTGGATCCGGACCATTGTTTCATCGGGCTGGACGCTTTTCAAAAGGTGCTCGACAGCGGCGTGGACGTGGTGATCTTGACTACGCCGCCGGCGTTTCGTCCGCAACATTTGAAAGCCGCCGTGGCCGCGGGCAAACATATCTTTTGCGAGAAACCGGTCGCGACCGACGCGCCGGGAATCCGTTCCGTGATCGCTTCCGTCGAGGAAGCGAAGCAAAAGAACATCGCGTTGGTGGCCGGTTTTTGCTGGCGTTACAGCATCCCTGAACGGCTGCTGTTCAAGCGGATTCTTGACGGCCAGATCGGCGACGTTCGCGTGGCGTATGGCACTTATTACACCGGCCAGGTGCGACCGATGCCGCCCGCCAGCGAACGGCCGGCAGGCATGAGCGATGTCGAATGGCAGTTGCGCAACTGGTACAACTTCGCCTGGCTTTCCGGCGACGGCCTTGTGGAACAGGCGGTGCATGCGGTGGATTGGATGTGCTGGGCGATGAAGGATGTTCCGCCCTTGCGCGCGATCGCCGTCGGCGGACGCCAATGGCCTTCCGAAGGCGGAAATATTTTCGACCATTTCGAGGTGAACTATGAATATCCAGACGGCGCGCGGGGATTCGTCGGGGCGCGTCAGCAGCCCGATTGCGCCAACGACAATACCGCGACATTTTTTGGCACCAAGGGCACCGCGCGTGAAATGGGTTTTGCCGGAAGACCATCCATCACCGGGGAGTCGCCATGGAATTATGATGGCCCGCCACACCCGACCAACATGTACCAGATCGAGCACAACGAATTGTTCGCATCCATCCGCGCGGGCAAGCCGATCAATGACGGCGTGCGGCTCGCTCACAGCAGTCTCGCGGCGATCATGGGTCGCATGGCGGCTTATACCGGACAGGCCGTCACATGGGACATGGCATTAAATTCGCAGGAAGCGCTCGTGCCCGCCAATCTGACCTGGGACCAGAGCTTGCCGGTTGCACCGATGGCCATTCCCGGCAAGACAGCATTTGTTTAATGATAAGAAAGGTGTGCTGACCGGCACGTCTTTCGGAGCGCGCAGACTTGGAGTGCTCGAGGAGGCTTTTTTGGAGTGCGCGGACATGTCCGCGCTTTGGAACCGGGCGACATGTCGCCCGGAAGAAAAGCGGTGTCATGCCACCGCACTCCAAAATCGTCGTTGGCTTTCACACGATTCCGCGTGCTCAAAAGTCGAAGGTTTTCACATGTGGAAGTCGAGATGGAAACGTGATTTAATCTTCCGCATGAACAATCCATTCACCCGGCGAGATTTTTTGAAAACTGGCGGCGCGATGCTCGCCGCGACGGCTTTAAGCAATGCTCCGTTGACCGCGCAGGAATCATCGGCACTCAACACGGCGCCAAAAAAGCGGAGCATCAAAAAGGGCATCGCGTTTGCCACGGTGCCGGGCAAGAAGTCGGTCATGGATAAGTTCAAAATGCTCCGTGACGCCGGCTTTGATGGCGTGGAAGTGTTGGGCGGGATGGACAATGAGGACGTGCTCAAGGCGCGCGACGCCGCCGGCCTGACCATTCCGAGCCTGTGGGATGCGGTGCATTGGGTGAAGACGCTTTCCGATCCGAATCCCGCCGCGCGCGAAGAAGGACTGGAGGGGCTTAAGACGGCGTTGCGCGATTGCAAGGCGTATGGCGGGTCCTCCGTGTTGCTGGTCCCGGCGGTGGTGAACGAGAATGTTTCCTACGCGGACGCGTATCAACGTTCGCAGGCCGAGATTCGCAAGGCGATTCCGCTGGCGGAAGAATTGGGCGTGAAGATCGCCATCGAAAATGTTTGGAACCATTTTCTCCTGAGCCCGCTTGAAGCAGCGAGGTATGTGGACGAATTCAACAGCCCGGCGATGGGCTGGCATTTTGATGTCGGCAATGTCATCACTTTCGGCTGGCCGGAGCAATGGATCCGCATCCTCGGCAAGCGGATTCAAAAATTGCACATCAAGGAATACAGCCGCAAGAAACGCGATGCCGAAGGGTTGTGGAAAGGGTTCGCGGTGGATTATCTCGAAGGCGACAACAACTGGCCGGTGGTGATGAAGGCGCTCGATGAAGTCGGTTACAACGGATGGGCCGTTGCCGAACCGGCCTATCATCCGCCGGGACTGGACGATTTCGCATTCCTCAAGCACGTCCGCGAAAAGATGGACGAGATTCTGGCGCTGTGACGCGCCTCATCTCACAGAAGACCCGGAGTTTGACCTCCTGCGGGTTGCAAGATAAGCTGCCGCTCAATGAACTCCGTTCCATTGGAAAGCCTGACAAAGGAGAAATTTGCCAACGCGCTGAACACGCAGTTCCGCGTTCTCATTGATTCCGCCGCGCCGGTCGAATTGCAGTTGGTCGAGGTGACGGCGGCTCCGACGGTAGCATCAAGCGGACGCGACGCCGGACTATTTGAGAGTTATTCTCTGATGTTCGCCGGGCCCGGTGAGCGGTTTCTTCCGCAGAAGATGTATTCTTTCGAGCACGAAATCATCGGCAGGTTTGACTTGTTCATCGTCCCGGTCGGACGGGAAGGCGGCACGTTCAAGTATCAAGCCATCTTTAATCGCCGGATAAAATCTGCGTAGTTTCAGTCGCACTTCACCTTGGGGCGAGGTTTCGCCTCGTTTCAACGCGGCGGATTCCATTCCATCTCTTCGTAAATGTCCGGTTCGGAGACGATGCGAAAGCCGAGCCGCAGATAAAAAGGCGTCGCGCGTGTGCCGCGAAACACGGAAAGGCGCACCGGTTTTCCCGCTCGCGCGGCTTCGTCCATGATGTCGCGCATGAGTTTGGTTCCGATGCCATGGCCGCAATGGACGGGCAAAAGCGCGATGTCCACCACGCGGATTTCTCCGGGCGCGCGGTCAACGACCATTCGCCCCACCGGTTTGCCATCGGACAGAATAATGGAAAATTCCGCCTGCGCAAACTGGGAGCGATAGCCTTTGAGCATGGCCTTGAATTGCATGTCCAGGAACGCGGCGCGCGTCGGGGAGTCCCAATTCGTCAGGTTCAATTCATCCTCGCGCGTGCTGGCGTAGATTTGGGCGAGCAATGGCTCGTCCTCCGGCCGCTCGGGCCGGAGAGAAATGCCGCCGGGTTGAACATGGTTTTGCGCCATAAATGCCGGGTGAACAGTGCAACCAAGCCGTAGCCGGGAATTCAAGACAAATCGAGGAAGTCATTTTTCTTACGGAGTTGTACGGAAAATTTTTTTCACGATAATGCGGTTTGTTTTCTTGCAAAATGCGCCCTGGCCGCTACCCTCAAACGCGACATTGCAGTCGGTTTTTAAAAACTTGATATGCAGACACGCCGGGAATTTTTCATCGCTTGCACGGCATTGGCTGTGACTTCTTCCATCAAACCGGGGATTGCGCTGGGCGCTCCTTTGCACATCCGGGACATGCGCCTTGAAGAAGTCAGCTTCCGCGATTTCGCCGCGAACGTGAATACGCCGTTTCTGGTTTCGCAAGAATCGCGAATGATGACCGCGCTGCAGCTTGCGGAAGCGAAGTTATTCGGCACGGGCGGCTTTGCAGCCGCAAGTTCCGCCGAAGACGCGCAAAACGAAAAATTTTCGCTGCTTTTTGTCGGAGAAAAGGGCGCAGAGCTGCTGTCCGGCACCTATGATTTTGAGAACGAAGGGATCGGCCGGTTTCAGATGTTCATCACGCCGGTGGGGCCGGAACAACCCGGTTCCTGTTGTTATCAGGCGGTTTTCAATCGGCCCGCACCGAAAGGTGATCGCGCCGCTCTCGCGGACAACCGCGAATTTCGTCATTAACGAGCAATAATTATGGGACAACCGTATGTTGGAGAGATAAGGATTGGCGGATGGAATTTTGCGCCGGTGAACTGGGCCTTTTGCAACGGGGCAACCCTGGCCATATCGCAAAATGAAACCCTTTTCAATCTCATCGGCACAACCTACGGCGGCGATGGCGTGAACACGTTTCAACTGCCGGATTTGCAGGGCCGTTTCCCGATTCACTTCGGCACAAGCCGCTTCGGGAGTACCTACGTCATCGGCCAGAAAGCCGGCGTGGAAACGGTCACTCTCACCACAGGCCAAATGCCAGTCCACACGCATACGCCCGTCGCCAGTTCCGGTGGCGGGACATCCGATCTGCCCACGAACAACGTTTGGGCCAATTGGACCGGCGCGCAGTACAACGCCGCTGTGGCGAGCGCGGCACCGATGCGGTCGGATGCCGTCAGCACGGTCGGCGGCAGCCAACCGCATGACAACATGATTCCGTTTCAGGCAGTGACTTTCATCATATCGCTTTTCGGAGTATTTCCATCGCCGACCTAGGACCATAAAAAATATAATTATGTCCAGTCCCTATCTAGCCGAGATCAGGATTTTTTCATTTAATTTTGCGCCCAAAGGCTGGGCATTGTGTAACGGTCAGCTTTTGCCAATCAACCAAAACCAGGCGCTGTTCTCGCTTTTGGGCACCACGTACGGCGGCAATGGGACAACCACCTTTGCCCTGCCCAATCTGCAAGGGTCCATCCCGTTTCATCGGGGGAACGGCTTTTCGCAAGGCCAGGTTGGTGGTGAGGAGGCCCATACGTTGACGCTGTCTGAGATGCCGGCGCACACGCATGTGGTGACGGCCAGTTCCGCCGTTGCCGACCAAAACGTGACTGCCGGGACAGTGTGGGCCCAGGCGCCGAGCGCCTACGACAGCACGCTCGGGCCGGCGATGTCCACGATTGAAGTGCCCAGCGCGGGCTCGAGCCAGCCTCACGAAAACCGGCCGCCCTTTCTGGTGCTGAATTTTTGCATCACCCTGCAGGGTATTTTCCCAAGTCAAACTTGAACTGCCTTAAAAAACAGTTTTTATGTCAGACCAATTTGTAGCCGAAATCAGGATTGTGGGATTCACCTTCGCGCCAAAAGGCTGGGCGACTTGTGACGGCCAGCTTCTGCCCATCAGCCAGAACACCGCACTTTTTTCGCTGCTCGGCACGGATTTTGGCGGCGATGGAAAGTCAACTTTCGGCCTGCCCAATCTTCAAGGCTCAGCCCCGATGTTCTGGGGAAATGGCGCAGGACTGACGCCGCGCAACATCGGCCAAATCGGCGGGGAACAGACGGTGACGCTGCTCCAGTCGGAAATACCGGCGCACAGCCATCCCATCTCCGGCAACACCGCAGCCGGAAACCAGGATTCCGCATCCGGCGCAAGCTGGGCGCGCCCGCATCTTGGCAAAACGCCAGTGAACGCCTATACCGCGAACACCGGCAGCAATGTGACAATGAACGCGAATGCATTGTCCACCGTGGGCTCCAATTTTCCGCATAACAACTTGTCGCCGTACCTCACGCTCCTGTTCGTCATCGCGTTGCAGGGAATTTTCCCGGCGCGAAGCTGATGGCCGGTTTTCGCGCCAACTCCGATGGAAACACAAACGTCAATGAAGCCCGGTAAAAACAATTCGGCGGCGAAATTCCTGACCGTCGCCTTGATGTTGTTGCTGGTGGCGGCTGGTGTTCGCGCTGCCGGGCCGTTCAACGTCAACAGCACTGCGGATACGCACGTTTCCAATACCACCACCGGCACGGACACGAACGGCAGCATAACCCTGCGTTCCGCCATCGAGGCGGCCAATGCGGACGGTGGCGCAATCATCAATATTCAGTCGGGCACCTACAACCTGACGCTCGGCGAACTCGACGTCGCTCCCGGTGGCGGGCAAAACACGAGCATTGTGGGCAGCGATCCCACGAAAATCTTCATCGTCCAAACCGACGGCACAAATCGCGTCTTTAACATCGATTCGTCATCAGCGGGCAACACAGTGGTGACCATCAATGGTGTGACCATCGAGGGCGGACAAGATCGCGCGGATAACCTCGGCGGCGCTGGCATCCTGGCCGGGAGCTTGAACAATCCAAACGACACGCTGAATTTGCTCAACTGCGTCGTCCAGAACAATCATTGCTATGAGGTCACAGCGGGCTATACGGCAAATCCCGGCGGCGGCGTGCAGATGGCCGGCGGAAACTTGTATGTCAATAATTGCACGTTTGCGAACAACACCTCCGCAGCCTCTTTCGGCGGCGCGATATTTTTCTTCAACCAGGCGGTCACGGCGTCATTGGGCGTTTCAAACACAGTTTTCAGGAGCAACGGGATGACGAATAATTCCGGCTCCGGGCCCGACGGCGGCGGCGCGATCATGATTCTCTCGACAGCCACCTCGACGCACACATTTTTGAACAACTCATTTCTTGGCAATTTCGATGTGGGCATCAGCGGCAAAACCTACGGCGGCGCCATCCAGATGAACGGCGGCACACTCAACGCCAACGCCTGCACCTTCATCACCAACGGCTTGACTGGCGCGGGAACGTTGGGCGGGGCGGTTTTTGTAGATTCCGGCACGTTGAACATCAGCTACTGCCGGTTCGTGAACAACGCCGCTTCGAACGCGACCACCATTTACAACCACACCTCCAACGGCGCTGTCACCACCGCCAACAACAACTGGTGGAATTCAAACACCGGGCCCGGCACGAACGACCTCGTCGGTTCCACCGCGGCCAATTACATCGTGCTCACCCACTACGCGAATCCGGGCACGATACCGACCAATTCCAGCACAACGCTCATTGCCAGCATCATCACCAACTCCGTCGGTACCGCGCTTTCGACCGCCAACCTGACGGCCATGATTGGCGTGCCGATTGTGTTTTTTAATGCGACCAAAGGGACCATCAGTTCGCCGCTCCCCACCATTCAGGCCAACGGCACGGCGACAGCCAAATTCAATGCCACGCCGGGCCTTGCGGGCACAGCCACAGCCCAAGCGCAGGTGGATAATGTGAATGCGACGGCGACAATCAATATTGAATGCCCCTCGATGAGCGCGGTCTTGACAGGCGGCGGCACGATTTGCTCGGGCAGTTCGGTACCGTTGACTGTCACCGTGACCGGCGGCGTGCCTCCCTATTCGGTGCAATTGAACAATGGTGGTGGGACGCAGGTCGGTTCCAGTCCGTTGACGTTCAACGTCTCACCCACCGCCAACACAACCTATTCAATCAGCTTGGGCTCAGATGCAGACGGTTGCACTCTCAGTGCGTCCGGCAACGCAA